>NZ_JBDHZL010000102.1:0-9919 GCF_039811905.1 Nigerium sp.
TCCCTGCGCGGCGACTGAGCCGGTGCGCGGGCGTCCTGTGGATCGACCGCCCTCTCCCCCGGCCCGCGCCCGCCCCCACCGCACGCTTGCGACACTTCAGTGCGGCGTGTTCGTCGCCCGAGCAACGGGATCGCCCCACTGATCCGTCACAGGCAGAAATGCGTTCCGGATCCGTGACGCGAATCGGGCCCCGATCCCCATCGTGGAGGGTGTGAAGGAGAGCTTTCCCGACTTCGACGCCCATCCGGGGCTGGCCACGACCGCCCAACTCCGCGAGGCGGGCTGGTCCGACGCGGCGATCCGGCATCTCGGCGCCACGAAGGGCCGCCGGGTGATGCCAGGCGTCTATGCCGGCCACCGAGGACGCCTGACGGCCGAAGATCGCCTGCTCGCGGCCATCTTGTGGGCCGGCCCCAAGGCCGTGCTGACAGGGGGCATCGCGCTGCGGCGGGCCGGCGTCCCGCTGAAGCGCAACCCAAGCGTGACCAGGTTCCTCGTGCCCGCCAACGCCCGGGCGCGCACGAGCGGGCCGTACCGCACGGTGCGGACGACCCGTCCGGCGGTTCACACCGACCTGGGCGGCGTCCCGGTCGCCGGCGTCTCGCGCGCCCTGGCCGATGCGGCTCGCTACCTCGAGCTACGGCCGTCCGATCTGCGGGCGACGACGCTCGCCGTCCTGCAGCGCGGCCTCGTCACTCTCGACGAGTTGGACGCCGAGATCGTCACCTCGCGCCGCAACGCCCTCGCGGACGTGCGCGAAGGCATCGGCGACTTCCGGGCAGGGGCGTGGTCACTGCCCGAAGCGGTGCTGATCGAGCGGTGCCGACGCCGGGCCGACCTCGCCCACATCGTGCCGAACCCTCTCCTGCTCGTCCCTCGGACCGGCGAAACCATTGGGCGGCCCGACGGGTTCTTCGAGCCGGAGTGCGTGGCCGTCCAGGTCCACTCCCGTGCCCATCACGACGGGTGGGACTCCCGGGGCCGCGACCAATGGCAGCGCACCGTCGAGCACGACAACGCGTACGCCCGCGCGGGCATTCCGGTGGTCGCGATCACGCCGACCACCATTCAGCGCGATCCGAAGCGCGCTCTCGCCATGATCTCGGACGTCCTCGCGGCCAACCGCGGGCGCCCTCGACCCTCCGTGCAGGTGGTGATTGGGCGAGACACCGCGAGCGCCCTCGACCCCGCGTGCAGGTGGTGATCGGGCGAGACGTCGCTGGGTGAGCCGGTCGCGCACCGACGCTGCCGCCGGGGACGTCACCTTCGGCCCCCGCTTGTTGCACATCAGTGCTGCAGGATCGTGGTCCCGGCAACCGACACGCCACACTGATCCGCCACACGCGCCCTACCCGCGGCTCGAAGGCCCCCGTGGGCCGGCGTCCGGCCACCAGGCGAGCGCCGCCGACCTCACCCGAACAGCGCTGACGATCCCCGACCGGGAGTGCCCCGGTTCGCCGCCGTCAGCTCGGTCAACGACGCGCGAACCGGCGCAGCCACGCCCGTTGCCATGGCGTATCGATGGCGCGCGGGTGGTAGGCGTCCCTGACCCAGGCCACAGCGGCGTCCGAGTTCAGGCCATCGAGGATCGCCAGAGCCGCCAGCGCCGTGCCAGTGCGGCCGAGCCCGTGCCCGCACCCGATCTCCACCCTCTCGGACGCCGCCCGCCGCCGGGCCTCCACGAGCGCGTCCCGGGCGTCGGTGGCGTCCAGCGGGAGGGCGAAGTCTGGCCAACGCACCCACCGGTGCGGCCACGCGGTGGGCGATGGACGCCGGCCACGGAGGTAGAGCCCCCAATCCGGGGCGACGAGGACCGGCGTCCGCCTTGACCGACCCCGCACCAGCAGCCCCCCAGGCAGGACGACGACACCGGACATCCCCTCATCCCACGCCATGACGCCCGCCTCTCCTTCGCCCCTCTCCTTCGCCCCTCGCCCCTCGCCCCAAGGCGGATACCCCCCGGCCCGGCAGCCTTGTTGCACATCAGTGCTGCAGAATCGTGGTCCGGGCAACCGACGCGCCGCACTGATCCGCAACAAACGAGGCGGGGCGGGCGAGGGAGCAGGCCAGACGAGGGAGCCGGCCGGGTGAAGGGCTCCAGGGGTCGGCCGAGGGCGCAGGTCGGGTGAGAGGGGCCCGGGCGAGGCGGGCCCGGGCGAGGGGCGTCCACCCGCTCAGCGCTTCGGCAACGGAGGACGTGCGCCGAAGATGGCCGTCCCGATGCGGACGCACGTCGCGCCTCGCGCGATCGCCAGCTCGAAATCGCCGGACATGCCCATCGACAACTCCGGATAGTCCCCGCCGAGCTCGTCGCGAAGCCGCTGCCGGAGCCCGGCCAGGTCGTCGAAGCAGGCGCCCACCCGGTCGGCGTCGGAGGTGTTGGTCGCGATCGTCATGAGCCCGCGGACGTCCAGCCGCTCGAAACTGCGCAGCTCGCGCGCGAACGCGACGACGTGCGCGGGCGAAACGCCGAACTTGGACTCCTCCCCCGACGTGTTCACCTCCAGGAGCACCTCCAGGGTGCGGTCGGCGGCGTCCAGACGCTTGTCGAGTTCGGCCGCCACCTTCGCGGAATCGAGGGCCTGAAACTCGTCCGCGAACCTCACGAGCTGTTTCGCCTTGTTGGTCTGCAGGTGCCCGATCACGGCCCACGTCACCCCGACGCCCCCCGCTTCGGCGACCTCGGACGCCTTCGCCTCCGCCTCCTGCACGCGGTTCTCGCCGAACCGCGTGTACCCGGCGGCCTGGGCGGCGAGCACGTCGGACGCCGGCCGCGTCTTGCTGACCGGCAGCAGCCGGACCTCGTCGCGGCGGCGTCCGGCACGCTCGCACGCCGCGCCGATGCGAGCGTCGATGGCGGCCAGATTCGCGGCGATGTCGGTCATAGTCCGAGTCAACCACAGGGCAAAACGGCCGCGTGCTACGTTCGCGCCGTGACCGGCGACGACCCCGACCTGACCCGACGTCTCAAGCGCACCGTGCTGGTCGTGGCGGCGCTGAACCTCGCCTACTTCTTCGTCGAGATCGCGGTCGCGCTGGCGATCGGCTCGGTGTCGCTGTTCGCCGACTCGGTGGACTTCCTGGAGGACACGGCCGTCAACCTGCTCATCTTCCTCGCCCTCGGGCTGCCACTGGCGAAGCGGGCGCTGGCCGGCAAGGCGATGGCCCTGATCATCTGCGTGCCGGCGATCGCGGCGATCGTCCAGGCGGTGGCCAAGTTCGGCGATCCCGAGCCGCCGGACGTCCTCTCGCTCATCGTCACCGCCGGCGGCGCGATCGTCGTCAACGCCGTGTGCGCCTGGCTGCTGGCGGGGTTCCGGCACGAGGGCGGCTCGCTCACGAAGGCGGCGTTCCTGGCCGCCCGCAACGACGTCTACGCCAACGCCGCGATCATCGCGATGGGCGTCGTGACGCACCTGACGCTGTCCGGGTGGCCCGACATCGTGCTGGGGCTGTTCATCGTCGCGCTGAACCTCACCGCGGCCAAAGAGGTCTGGGAGACCGCCACCGAAGAGCGCCTCGCCGCCAAAGCGCTCGCCGGCGACTTCGACGACGACTGACGCCCCCCTAGGCTTCAGGGTCGGCCGGACCCTCCATCACGCGGTGTCGACTCCGCCGCACCCAGCGAATTACGGCCAGCGCGCCGCCAGCGAGATCACCGCGAGGGACGCCAGCAGCGCGAACGCGAGCGCGTACCCGGCGTACTGCTCGGTCACCTCGCGCTCGACCTGCTGGTAGCCCACCGACCGGGCGATGCCTTGGTAGACCTGCCGCAGTTCGGCGTCCGAACCGGCGCTGAACGCCTCGCCGCCCGACTCCCTCGCGACGGTCGCCAACTCGCGCTTGTCGACCGGGACGCGCTCGCGGCGTCCTCCGCTGACGACGTACCCGTCGGCCGTGCCGTAGGCGATCGTGTAGACCGGCGCGTTGACCTTCTTCGCGTCCTGCGCGGCCTGGGCCGAGGAGCGACCGATGTTCGTATACCCGTCGCTCAGCAGCACGATCGCCCCGGGCGTCGGCTCGCTCGGACGCCGCGGGTCCGGCGGCACGAGCGACAACGCGTCCAGGGAGCTGTAGATCCCCTCGCCGATCGCGGTCGACGGAGCCAACTGCAGGTTCTCGATCGCCCGCTTCACCATGCCGCGGTCGGTCGTCGGCGGCACCACGATCGCCGACGTCCCCGCGAATGACACGAGCGACACGTTGAACCCCGCCGGCAGCATGTCGACGAAGCCGGACGCCGCACTCTTCGCCGCGTCCAGCCGGTTGGGCGCCACGTCGGTCGCCTCCATGGACCGCGACACGTCGATGGTCACCACGATGGTCGCCCGCTCCCGCGGCACGTTCACCATCCCGGACGGCTGCGCGAACGCGAGCGTCAGGGACGCCAGCGACAGGATCGCCGCGCCCACGGCGATGTGCCGCTTCCAGGCCGCCTGCTTCGGCAGGACGCGCTGCAGGTTGTCGATGCCGAACCGGCTGCTCCGGGTGCGCTGGCGACGCAGCAGCACCAGGTACGCGACCACCAACAGCGGGATCACCGCCAGGAACCACAGCCGCTCGGGCCGCATGAACGCCAGCAGCGGAATCATCGTGTGCACGGCCATCAGGGCCACCTCGCTCCCAGGGAGACGGCGGCGAGCGCCGCCACGACCGCGAACGCGAGGCCGTACCCGGCCCAGGTCGCGGTGACCTCCTTCTTGACCTCCTCGTAGCCGACCTCCGAGGAGATGTTGCGGTAGACGCTGTCGAGCTGGCCGGCGTTCTCGGCGGTCCACGTCCGCCCGCTGGTCGCCTGCGAGATCGCCCGCAACTGCGCCTGGTCCGGGGGGACGCGCTCGCGGCGTCCGTCGACGTCGACCGACCCGTTCTCCGTGCCGTACGCGATCGTGTAGATCGGCACCTTCGCCTTGGCCGCCTGCGCGGTGGCCTGCGCGGGGGCGCGTCCGGTCTGGTTCTGCCCGTCGGACAGCATGACGATCGCGCCGGGAGCGAGCGAGCCGTCGTCGCCGCGCGGGGCCATGCGGATGGCGTCCAGCGCGGTGTAGATCGCGTCGCCCATCGCCGTGGAATCCTGCGGCTGCAGCGCCTCGATCGCGCGGGTCGTCATGGCCCGGTCGGTCGTGGGCGGCAGCCGGACGGCGGGGTTGCCCGACATGCTGACGACCGCCACGTTGTACTGCGGGGGCAACCCGTCGACGAACTCCGTGGAGAGCTGCTTCGCGGCGTCCAGCCTGCTCGGCTTGACGTCGGTGGCCTCCATCGAGCGCGACACGTCGATCACCATGACGATCGTCGCGCGCTCGCGCGGCACCTTCTCGACGCCGTTCGGGCGCGCCCACGCCGCCACGAGCGTGATGAGGCTCAGCAGCGACATCGCGACCGCGAGGTGCCGGCGCCACTGCGACTGCCGCGGGATCACCGCGTTCAGCACCGACGTGTTCGTGAAGCGCATGCCGGTCCGGTTCTTCCGGCGGGTCGCCCAGGTGTACAGCAGCACCAGCAGTGGGATCAGCGCCCACCACCACAGGCGTTCGGGGTTGAGGAAGTTCTCGGAGAAGAACGTCACTTCGTGACCCCCTGCGGCGGCTGATGCAGCATCGCCGCCGTGCGCCGGTAGTTCAGGACGAACCGGGCGATGTCGTACACCCAGTCGCGGTCGGTGCGCAGCAGGATGTGCCCGGCGCCCGCGCGTCGGATCGCCACCCGGATGCGCTCACGCTGGGCCGCGGACGCCGCGTCGAACCGGGCGCGCGCGGCCGGGTCGGCCGTGTTCACGTAGCGCTGGAAGTCGGTCTCGGGGTCGCGGATCAGGATGTCGCCGACGTCGGGGAACTCCACCTCGCGCCGGTCGAGCACCTCGACGCAGATCACCTGGTTGCGGACGGCCAGCCGCCGCAGCGCCCGCTCCCACGGCGGTTCGGTGTTCGGGTCGAGCTCGGTGTCTCCCGGCGACAGGAAGTCGGAGACGATCACCCGCAGGCCGCGTCGCCGCTGCATGCGGCCCAGGGCCTCGATGCCGGCCGTCAGGTCGAAGTCGCCCACGGCCCGGTCGTGGACGATCGGCTCGGTCAGCATCCGGCGCAGCAGCGCGTAGAGGGCCATGCGGCCGGATCGGGCGGGGATGCGGATCAGCTTCTCGGGGCGCATGATGACGCCGCCGAACCGGTCCCCCATCCGCTGGCTCAGGAAGCCGATCGTGGCGACCGCCGCGATGCCGAGGTCGCGCTTGGTGATGCCCTCGGTGCCCCAGTTCATCGAGGGGGTCACATCGAGCATCGCCCAGACCTCGAGCTCGCGGTCGGCGATGGTGTCGCGCACGTGCGGGGTCTGGGTGCGGGCGGTGACCGCCCAGTCCATCTTGCGGACGTCGTCCTGCCCAGGCACGTACACCCGCGCGTCGTTCGTCTCGGAGCCCGGCCCGGGCAGCAGCCCGCGGTGGTCGCCGTGCAGGAACCCCTCCATGCGCCGGACGATCGTCAGCTCCAGCCGCCGCAGCGCCGCCTCCGGCGCGAGCTTGCTCAGCGGGACGGTCGCCGACGTGGGCTCGCGCATGACCGACGCGAGGGCGCCCATCGAGGCGTCCTCGGGCGGTGGGGCGAACGAGACCGGGTTCGTCACTGGCTACCTCCCCCGATCAGGGATGCCGCTCGTCGGAGGGCTGGCCGCCCTGCTGGGGCGCCGCGTCGTACGGCCGCCCCTGCGGGGGCGGGAAGTCGCGCGGGCCCTGCTGAGAGGTCGCCGACGGGGCCGGGTAGGAGCCGTGCGGCTGTTCCGGCTGAGCGGGCTGCTGCTGGGACGCCGGGTAGGCACCCTGCGGCGGCTGGGCGGGCTGGGCCGGCTGCTGGGACGCCGGGCCGCGCGGCGGCTCGGGCGTGTAGCGGTGCTGCTGGCGGGCCTGCTGGCGCGACGCGTCGTTCCAGACCGGCGTGGGGGCCGGCACCATCGCGACGATGCGCTCGACGACCTGCAGCGGCGAGATGTTGTCGGCCACCGCGTCGAAGCTCAGCACGAGCCGGTGGGCCATCACGTCTTTCGCGACGGCCTGCACGTCGGTCGGCAGCACGTAGTCGCGGCCGTGGATCAGCGCCAGCGCCCGGGACGCCGCGACCAGGCCGAGCGTGGCGCGCGGCGAGGCGCCGATCTGGATGATCGGCGCGAGGTCGGCCAGCCCGAACTCGGCCGGCGTCCGCGTGGCGAGCACGAGGCGCACCACGTACTCGGCGACCAGATTGTGGACGAAGACCTGGGACGCCTGCTCCTGCAGCCGCAACACCACGTCGGGGTTCAGGATCTGCCGAGCCTCCGGCGGCTGGACGCTCATGCGGCGGAGGATCTCGAACTCCTCGTTGCCGCGCGGGTAGGGCACGTCGACCTTGAGCAGGAAGCGGTCGCGCTGCGCCTCGGGCAGCGGGTACACGCCCTCGGACTCGATCGGGTTCTGCGTCGCGATCACGATGAACGGCTTCGGCACCGGGTAGCTGCGGCCGCCCAGCGACACCTGGCGCTCGGCCATCAGCTCCAGCATCGCCGACTGCACCTTCGCGGGCGCGCGGTTGATCTCGTCGGCCAGCACGAAGTTGGCGAACACCGGCCCGAGGGCGGTGTCGAACGTCTCCTGCTGCGCGGAGTAGATGCGGGTGCCGACGATGTCGGAGGGCACCAGGTCGGGCGTGAACTGGATGCGGGAGAAGTCGCCGCCGACCACGTCGGCGAACGTGCGGACCGCCAGCGTCTTCGCCGTGCCCGGCACGCCCTCGAGCAGCGCGTGCCCCTTCGCCAGCAGGGCGACCATGAGCTGTTCGACCATGTGCTCCTGACCGACGATGACGCGCTGCACCTCGGCGATCGCCTCGCCCAGCACGTTCGCGGACGCCTGCGAGTCGCCCCGGCTCGCCGTCTCGGGGGCCGTCGGATCGCTGGTGGCGGGCTGGGGGGCGTTGCCGTCGGGTTGGCTGGGCGTCGTCACGCACATCCTCCTGAACTGGGGACCGGTACACCTCGCGGGCGAGGGCTGTCGAAAACCATACCCGCTTGTCCTGTGAACCCCTCGGTGGCGCATCGTGCAGAATGGGGCGAGTCCGGCACGCGCCGCGCGCCGCGACGAGCCCCCGGATGAGAAGGTCCCCATGACGCAGCAGACCGGCCCCGCGCCGCAGCCCGGCTCCCCCCGCGAGCCCTCCGGCGACGCCGCGCTGCCCCTGCTGCCCGGCGACCCGCCCCGGGTCGGCGACTACTGGCTGGATGCCCGGCTGACGGCGACGGCGTCCGGGGTCGCGTTCCTCGCCCACGACGAACGAAACACGCCCGCCATGCTCGTCATGCTGTCGGAGGGCGCGGCGGGCGACGCCGCCGCGCGCGACCGCCTGGCGGGCGCGGTCAACAAGATGCACATCGACACGGTCCTGGCGCGCGGGGGCCGCGGCCAGGACGAGGGGCGCCTCGCGCATCGCTTCCGCGCGGAGGAGGACGCGCCGGCCGGGCCCGAAGGCGTCCCGACGGCGCCGTGGGTGGCGCTCGCGTACGACGGGACGCCGGGGGCGGCGTCCGAGGCGGAGCGGCTGCTCGCCGAGATCGACCTGTCGTGGCTGCCGAACCAGGGGCGTCCGGCGGGGCCCGACTACCGGCACTACTGGATCGAGCAGGGCCGCCCCGGCGCCTGGCGGCTGTGGCCGCTGCCGTGGCCCGGGCGGCACGACCGGTCGGGGTGGCTGTCGATCCTCGCGTCGTGGCTGCTCATGCTGCTGCTGATGTGCCTGGCGCTGCTGATCGCGATCCTGATGTTCCAGAACGCGCCGACGCAGGCGCCGCCGCCCCCGGTGCCGACGTCGGCGTCCGGGAGCGGCTCGCCGAGCTCGGGGTCGCCGACGTCCGG
This sequence comes from Nigerium sp., assembly GCF_039811905.1. NCBI lineage: Bacteria > Bacillati > Actinomycetota > Actinomycetes > Propionibacteriales > Propionibacteriaceae > Nigerium > Nigerium sp. The sequence goes on from NZ_JBDHZL010000102.1 coordinate 8,876, forward strand.
GTCGCCGAGCTCGGGGTCGCCCACAACCGGCTCCCCCACCACCGGGTCGCCCACCTCGGGGTCGCCGAGCGGGTCGCCGACCTCGGCGTCCGGGTCGCCGACGGCCGGCCAGCCGACCCCGCCCAGCAAGCTGTGACGCCGTGGGGCTGCGGGTCATCGCGTCCGATCTGGACGGCACGTTTCTCACCCCCGACGGGCTCGTCACCGACCTGAACCGGCGGGCGGTGCTGGAGGCGCGGGAGGCGGGCGTCCGGTTCGTGGTCGCGACGGGGCGTCCGGTCCGGTGGTTGGGCGTGCTCGACGACCTGGCGGACGCCGACCCGCTCGTGGTCTGCAGCAACGGCGCGATGCTCTACGACGTCGGGCGGCACGAGGTGCTGCTGCGGCGCGGCATGCCGGCCGGCTCGGTCGCCGAGATCGCGGCCGACCTGCGGCGGGCAATCCCGGGGGTGCGGTTCGCGCTCGAACGCGGCGACCTGTTCGGGTGCGAGTCGGGGACGCCGCTGCTCGGCGCCCGCGAGCCCGGCACGATCGAGGCCGGCCTGGACGAGCTGCTCGATCGGGTGAATCCCGTGGTGAAGCTGCTGGTCGTCCACCCGACGCTGTGCTCCGACGACCTCATCGCGGACGCCGAGGCCGTCGTCGGCGACCGCGCGGTCGTCACCCATTCGCTCACGCACGACCGGTTCGGGATGCTCGAACTGAGCGCCCCCGGGGTCACCAAGGCCGCCTTGCTCGCCGAGGTGTGCGGGTCGGTGGGCGTCGCCGCCGAGGACGTCGTCGCGTTCGGCGACATGCCGAACGACCTGGCCATGCTCCGGTGGGCCGGCCGCGGGCTCGTCACCGCCGACGCGCACCGCACCCTGCGGGAGGAGTTCGACACCGTGGGCAGCAACGCCGACTCCGGCGTCGGGCGGGCGATCCTCGCGTTGCTGGGGCGCTGAGAACGCGGGGCGCCCGGGCGCGCGGGCGCGCGGGCGCGCGGAGGGCCGTCCGTGCACCGGGAGTGTCCGGACGCGCCGATATCTCCACTCCCGCGTGGAG
>NZ_JBDHZL010000103.1:0-9898 GCF_039811905.1 Nigerium sp.
CGGGCTGCGTGCATACGGGCTGCGTGCACACCGGCCGCGCGGCGTCGCTCCTGATCGGACGCCGCCGGCGTCCGATCAGCCCAAGGCCCACGAATGCGGGCCGACGTCCAGGTCGTGGTGGGTGCCCGGCAGGACGAGGCTCTCGTCCGACGCGTTCACCGCGAGCGTGAGGCGACCGGCGTCGCCGGCGTCCAACTGGATCGCGATCGCGCCCCCCTGGACGTGCGTCGGCGTGGCGACCGCCTCGGCCATCCACGGGTGCACGCGCCGCAGGCGGATGACCTCGCGGTAGACCTCCAGCATGTGCTGCCCGAACGGAAGCAGGCCCGAGGGATCCTCGGGGAACGGCGGCCGGACGGCGTCGTCGCCGCGCGGCGCGTGCAGCTTCTCGCCGGTGAAGCCCTGTTCGTCGCCGGCGTAGACCGACGGCGTCCCGGGCAGGAACATGAGCAGCGCGACGGCGAGCGGCACGTTGCGCTCGTCGGTGATCTGCGTCGCGATGCGCGTGACGTCGTGGTTGCCGACGAACGTCTGCGGCAGGAAGTGCTCGCAGAACTCGGCGTGCCGCTTGAGGCTCCACTCGAGCTCGAACATGTTCTGGTCGTTCAGGGAACTCCAGATCGCCTTCCACAACTCGTACTGCGTGACGGTGTCGACGCCGGACGTGGCCACGAACGCGGTGTAGTCGCCGTGCAGCACCTCGCCGAGCAGCCAGGCGTCCGGGTGGCTGTCCCGGACGCGGGCGACGATGGGCGCCCAGGCGTCCGCGCCGGCGGCGTAGGCGGCGTCGAGGCGCCAGCCGTCGATGCCGCGGTCGAGCCAGAAGATCATGATGCGCGCGATGTAGTCCTGAACCTCGGGGTTGGCGAGGTTCAGCTCGACGAGATCGAGCGAGCCCTCGAAGCAGTACGGGTAGCCGTCGGACCACTTGATCCACGCCCCCTCGGGCGTCTCCGGACCCGCCGACAACGCCCTTTGGACGATTTCGTGGTCGCGCGACACGTGGTTGAACACGCCGTCGAACACCACGCGGATGCCGCGCCGGTGCGCCTGCAGCAGGAGGTCGTCGACGTCGGCGTCGTCGCCGAGCCGCGGGTCGACGCGGAAGTGGTCGAGCGTGTCGTAGCCGTGTGTCTTGCTGGCGAACATCGGCGCGAGCAGCAGGCCGTTGAGCCCGACGTCGACGACGTAGTCGAGCCAGTTCACGACGCGCCACAGGCGGTGCTCGACGCGGTCGACGGCCTCGTCCTCGCCTCCGACGAACCGGATCGGGTAGGCGTGCCAGAAGATCGCGGTGGCGGGCCAGTTCATGAAAAGTTCCTCTCGTGGACGCGTCCGTGCGGAATGACCTGTCCGCCCAGCCTGGCACACTGCCCGCCTTCATGCCCGTCAGGCGTCCCCGCGAGTGTCCGTCAGGACTCCCGAAGCCGCGCCGAGGGCGCGGGCGGCGTCCTCGCGCAGGCCGGTGACGTGGGTGGACGCCGTCGGCAGCGCGATCATCACCGCGGTCGCCCGGCCGTCGCCGCCGGCTCCACCCTGGCTGGCCCGTTCTCGGCGGGGGGTCGGGAGCGGACGTCCGCTCAGGCGGCGGCGTCGAGAACGGGCCAGTCAGGGTCGGACGCCTGAGCCGGGGACCATCCGGCGCACGGCCGCCGACGAGCCGGCTGGCGTCTCCGGGGGGACCCCCGGACGCCTGAAGCGCCCGCGTGGACGCCTGTCGCGCGCGAGGCGTCCCGGCTCCGGGTGCACGCCGTGAGGCACGGACGCGCGTTCGGGGAAGCGCGCCCAGCACCCGTGTGACGTTCTCCACACCAGAGGGTGGGAAACGTCAGGTAGAAACGCACCGCGGGGACGCCCCGACCCGCCGGTTAGCACTCAAGTTGTGTGAGTGCTAGGAGGGGTATAGCCTCGCAGTTAGCACTCACCCGGTGGGTGTGCCAACCCACGGCGGCACCGCGACGACGCCGGGGCGGCAGAATCCTGAACCCGTCCGGGCGCCCCTGGGGCGTCCGAGAAGAAAGAAAGGGCACCATCGTGGCCGTCACGATCAAGCCGCTCGAGGATCGTATCCTCGTCCAGCCCCTCGAGGCCGAGCAGACCACCGCCTCGGGTCTGGTCATTCCCGACACTGCCAAGGAGAAGCCGCAGGAGGGCAAGGTCATCGCGACCGGCCCCGGTCGCATCGACGACAACGGCAACCGCGTCCCGCTCGATGTCGCCGAGGGCGACGTCGTCATCTTCAGCAAGTACGGCGGCACCGAGGTGAAGTACGCGGGGGAGGACTACCTGCTCCTCAACGCCCGCGACATCCTCGCCGTCGTCACCAAGTAAGGACTGATCGTTCATGGCAAAGATCCTTCAGTTTGACGAGGAGGCCCGGCGCTCGCTCGAGCGCGGCGTCGACACCCTCGCCAACACCGTGAAGGTGACCCTCGGGCCGAAGGGCCGCTACGTCGTTCTCGACAAGAAGTGGGGCGCGCCGACCATCACGAACGACGGCGTGACCGTCGCCCGCGAGGTCGAGCTCACCGACCCGTACGAGAACCTCGGCGCCCAGCTGGCCAAGGAGGTCGCCACCAAGACCAACGACGTGGCCGGCGACGGCACGACGACGGCGACGGTGCTCGCCCAGGCGCTCGTGCACGAGGGCCTGCGCGCCGTGGCGTCCGGGGCGAACCCGGTCGGCCTCAAGCGCGGCATCGAGGCGGCCGTCGAGGCCGTCTCCGACGAGCTGCACTCGCTCGCGCGCCAGGTCGAGACGACGGCCGACATGGCCAACGTCGCCACGATCTCCAGCCGCGACGCCGAGATCGGCAAGCTCATCGCCGAGGCGTTCGACAAGGTCGGCAAGGACGGCGTGATCACCGTCGACGAGAGCCAGACCTTCGGCACCGAGCTCGAGTTCACCGAGGGCATGCAGTTCGACAAGGGCTACATCTCCGGCTACATGGTGACGGACGCCGACCGGCAGGAGGCCGTGCTCGAGGATCCGTACATCCTCATCTACTCGGGCAAGATCAGCTCGATGAACGACCTGCTCCCGCTGCTGGAGAAGGTCATCGCCGCGTCCGGCACGCTGTTCATCGTGGCGGAAGACGTCGATGGGGAGGCCCTGTCCACCCTCGTCGTCAACAAGATCCGCGGCACGTTCACCTCGGTCGCCGTCAAGGCGCCCGCGTTCGGCGACCGCCGCAAGGCCATGCTGGAGGACATCGCGATCCTCACCGGCGGCCAGGTCGTCTCCGCCGACCTCGGGCTCAAGCTCGACCAGGTCGGGCTCGACGTGCTGGGCCGCGCCCGCCGCGTCGTGGTGACGAAGGACGACACGACGATCGTCGACGGCTCCGGCACGTCGGCCGACGTGGAGGGCCGCGTGGCCCAGCTGCGCGCCGAGATCGAGCGCTCCGACTCCGAGTGGGATCGCGAGAAGCTGCAGGAGCGGGTCGCGAAGCTCGCCGGCGGCGTCTGCGTCATCAAGGTCGGCGCGGCCACCGAGGTCGAGCTCAAGGAGACCAAGCACCGCATCGAGGACGCGGTCTCCGCGACGCGTGCCGCGATCGAGGAGGGCATCGTCGCCGGCGGCGGCTCCGCCCTCATCCACGCGGCCAAGGGCCTCGCCGACGGCCTGGGCAAGACCGGTGACGAGCGCACCGGCGTCCAGATCGTGGCGAAGTCGGTCAGCGAGCCGCTGCGGTGGATCGCCGAGAACGGCGGCGAGCCGGGCCAGGTCATCGTGTCCCGCGTCAACGACCTCGAGCCGGGCAACGGCTACAACGCGGCGACCGGCGAGTACGTCAACCTCATCGAGGCCGGCGTCATCGACCCGGTGAAGGTGACGCGTTCCGCGCTGGCGAACGCGGCGTCCATCGCGGCGCTGCTGCTCACCACCGAGACGCTCGTCGTCGACAAGCCGGAGGAAGACGAGGACGAGGCTGCCCACAGCCACTGACCTCGCGCCGTCCGCACGCTGAACGAAGCGGGCCCGCCCTTCCCGGGGCGGGTCCGCTTCCGCGTCCGGGCCGGCCGTGCCCTAGGATCGGTGCGCGTGTGGAGCCCCCCGTCCGTGACCGTCCGTACCGCCGCGATCTGGGGATTTCTCGCCACCGCCGCCATCGCCTGGGGGAGCTGTCACAACGAGTTCAGCTTCGCGGCGTCCGGCTGGCCGAACCCGGTCGTCCAGGCGATCAGCGCGGCCACGCCGATGCCGCTCAACCGCGTGCTCATCGTCGCCGGCTGCCTCGCCCTCGCCCTGCTCTGGTGGGCGCTGTACCCGCGCGGCGGGCGCGGCGTCCGCCGCCCCGGCGTCCTCGTGGCGATCTGGTCGCTGCCGCTGCTGCTCGCGCCGCCGGTGCTGAGCGGGGACGCCATCCTCTACGCCGACGCCGGGTACATGCTCTCGGTCGGCCACAACACCTACCTGGAGGGCCTCACGGCGGCCGGGGGGCCGTTCGCCCCCTTTGTCGACCGGCTCTGGGCGGGTCACGGCGTGGCCTACCCGCCGCTGACCATGCTCGTCAACGAGGCGGTCGTCGTCGCGACCGGGGCGCACGCCTACCTCTCGGTCGCGGCCCTACGGCTGCCGGCGATCGTGGGCGTCGCGCTGCTGGGCTTCTGCGGGACGCGGATCGCGCGGCTCCTTCGGCGCAGCGTCCCGCACGCCGCGTGGTGGGGGCTGCTGAACCCGCTGGTGCTCGTCCACTTCATCGGCGGCGCGCACAACGACGCCCTCATGGCGGGGGTGTCGCTGTTGGCCGTGTACGCGGTGGTCCGGTGGCCGCACGCGTGGGTCCGGTGGGGCCTCGGCCCCGCGCTCGCTGGGCTGGCCATGGCGCTCAAGCAGCAGGGCGGACTCACGGTCATCGCGGTCGCCGGGCTGCCGATCATCGCCCAGTTGCAGCGGACGCCGCCGGTGCGGCGCGTCGTGCTGCTCGGCGTCCGGACGGCCGGCGTCACCGCCGTGACGCTCGCCACGTTCGCGGCCGTCACGTGGGCGTCCGGGCTGGGCCTGGGCTGGACGAAGTGGCTGAGCCTCATGGGCAGCGCCGGCACGGTCGCCCCGTTCGCGCTGCTGGGCGATCTCGCGAGCTTCCTCGCCTCCGTGCTCGGCGGGGACCCGACCGTGGCGCGGCTGGCGGTCGGGCTCACCTCCAACCTGACGCTGCTGGTCGCGCTCGCCGTGATCGTGATCCGCTGGAGCGACCGGCCGATCCACGCGGTCGGCTGGGGCTCGCTCGCGCTCGCGGTGCTGGGGCAGTCGCTGCACCCGTGGTACGTGCCGTGGAGCGTCGCCCTGCTGGGCCTCGGCCGGCTGACCCGCCGCCAGACCACGTGGCTCGCGGCCTTCGTGATGCTCTTCCTCGTCTGGAACGCCATCCAGACCGTCGTCTGGCACTCGACGCCGGCCCGCTGACGCGCCGGCGTCCGGTCGTGGGGGAGCCGTGGCAACCCATGACACCGGCACGACAGCGCGGGCGCGCGTTCCTACAGTGGAGGCATGCGGATCGCGATCGCCGGGGGTAGCGGGAGCCTGGGCCGCGCCCTCGCGGACGCCCTGCGCGCCGCGGGCCACGAGGTGGTCACCCTGCTTCGCGCCGAACCCACCCGACCGGGCGAGCGCCGGTGGGATCCGGAGGCGGGTCACATCCACGGCCCCGGGCTGTCCGATGTGGACGCCGTCGTCAACCTCGCCGGCGAACCCATCGCCCAGCGCTGGACGCCGGCGGCCAAGCAGCGCATCGCGGCGTCCCGCCTGATGGCGACCCTGACCATCGTCGCCGCGCTCGAACCCGACGGCCGCTGCCAGCGGCTGCTGAACGGGTCGTCCTGCGCGATCTACGGCGATCCGGGCGTCGACTACGTCGACGAGGATTCGCCCGTGCACGCGTCCGGCTTCCTGGCGCGCGTGTGCGTCGACTGGGAGACGTCGGCCCGCCACGCGCCCGTGCCCACCGTGCTGCTGCGCTCCGGCCATGTGCTGAGCCCCGGGGCCCCGTTCGGTTTCGGCCCGCCGGGCTTCAGGGGAGGCCTGAACGTCCGCGTCGGGGACGGGCGCCAGTGGGTGCCCTGGATCCACCTCGACGACTGGCTCGCCGCCGTTCTCGCCCTCCTGTCGTCGCCCGTGGAGGGCCCGGTGAACCTCACCTCGCCCGAGCCGGTCCAACACGACGACCTGCTCCGGGCGATGGGACGCCACGGCGGGCGGGCGGCGTCCTTCACCTGGCCGCGGCTGGCGCTCGTGGCCCGCTTCGGCGACGAGGTGGTGCGCGAGGTGCTCGGCACCAGCGTCCGCGCGCTGCCGCGCGTGCTGCTCGAGCAGGGCTTCGCGTTCGCCCACCCCAGCGTAGACGCCGCGATGGCCGACCTGCTGACCGCGCAACGCGCGGGCTAGACTCGGGGCCCTATCACGAACCCGGAGGTCCTTGCCCATGACGCTCGGCGATCTGACGCCAGCAGGAGTACCCGCCCCCTTCGTCCCGCTGGGGCTCACGTTCGACGATGTGCTGCTGCAACCCAATGAATCGGACGTCATCCCGGCCGACGCCGACACGTCCACCTGGCTCACCCGACGCATCCGGCTGAACGTGCCGCTGCTGAGCTCGGCGATGGACACGGTGACCGAGTCCCGTATGGCCATCGCGATGGCCCGGCAGGGCGGCATCGGCATCCTCCACCGCAACATGGCCGCCGACGAGCAGGCCCACCAGGTCGATCGCGTGAAGCGGTCCGAGGCGGGCATGGTCGATCAGCCGATCACCACGACCGTCGACGCGACGATCGGCGAGGTCGACGAGATGTGCGGCCAGTACCGCATCTCGGGCCTGCCGGTCGTCGACCCCGACGGGCGTCTCGTCGGCATCATCACGAACCGCGACATGCGCTTCGAGGACGATCCGAGCCGCACGGTCGGCGAGGTGATGACGCCCATGCCGCTCGTGACCGGCCGCGAGGGCATCTCGCCGGAGGACGCGCTGGCCCTCCTCGCGAAGCACAAGATCGAGAAGCTGCCGCTGGTGGACGCCGACGGTCGCCTCAAGGGGCTCATCACGCTCAAGGACTACGTGAAGTCCGACAAGTACCCCCTCGCCAGCAAAGACCCGCAGGGACGCCTCCGCGTCGGCGCCGCGATCGGCACGTTCGGGGACGCCTGGGAGCGGGCGATGCTGCTCGTCGAGGCCGGGGTGGACGTGCTCGTCACCGACACCGCCCACGGCCACGCCCGCAGCGAGATGGATCTCGTGCGCCGGCTGAAGGCCGAGCCGGCGGCGTCCGGGGTCGACGTGATCGGCGGCAACATCGCCACCTACGAGGGTGCGAAGGCCCTCGTGGAGGCCGGGGCCGACGGCGTCAAGGTCGGCATCGGGCCGGGCTCGATCTGCACGACGCGCGTGGTCGCGGGCGTGGGCGTCCCGCAGGTGACCGCGATCTTCGACGCGACGCGGGCCTGCAAGCCGGCGGGCGTCCCGGTGATCGGCGACGGGGGGCTGCAGTACTCGGGCGATATCGCGAAGGCCCTCGTCGCGGGCGCGAGCACCGTGATGCTCGGCTCGCTGCTCGCCGGGTGCGACGAGTCGCCGGGCGACCTGGTCTTCATCAACGGCAAGCAGTACAAGTCGTATCGCGGCATGGGCTCGCTCGGCGCGATGGCGGCGCGCGGGCGGCAGGGGTCGTACAGCTCCGACCGCTACTTCCAGTCGGCGACGTCGACGCAGGCGCAGTTCGTGCCCGAGGGCGTCGAGGGGCAGGTGGCCTACCGCGGGCCGCTCGCCGCCGTGGCGTACCAGTTGGTCGGCGGCCTGCGGCAGGCGATGTTCTACTCTGGCGCACGCACGATCGAAGAGCTGCACGAGAAGGGTCGCTTCGTCCGCATCACGTCGGCCGGGCTGCGCGAGTCGCACCCGCACGACATCCAGATGACCGTCGAGGCGCCGAACTACTCGACCGACAACCACTAGGAGAATCGCCGATGAATCTGCTCCAGCGTCGCGGACGCCAGGCCCAGCGAGGTGCCGCGTGATCGAGATCGGCCGCGCGAAGCGCGCGACTCAGGTGTACGGCTTCGACGACATCGCGATCGTCCCGACGCGGCGCACCCGGACGCCCACCGACGTGAGCCTGGACTGGACGATCGACGCGCTCACCTTCGACTTCCCGCTGCTCGCCGCGCCGATGGATTCGGTGATGTCGCCGGCCACCGCCATCGCGTTCGGCAAGATGGGCGGGCTCGCGGTGTTGAACCTCGAGGGCGTGTGGACCCGTTACGAGGATCCCGAGCCGCTGCTGGCCGAGCTCGCCGACCTCGACGACCCGGCGACCGCCACGCGGCGCATGCAGGAGATCTACTCGGCGCCCATCCAGGCCGAGCTCATCACCGAGCGCATGAAGCAGATCAGGGACGCCGGCGTCCCGGTCGCCGGCGCGCTGTCGCCGCAGCGGACGCGCGAGTTCGCGCCCGTCGTCGAGAAGGCGGGCGTCGACTTCTTCGTGATCCGCGGCACGACCGTGTCGGCGGAGCACGTCTCCACCAGCGAGGAGCCGCTGAACCTCAAGGACTTCATCTACTCCCTCGACGTGCCCGTCATCGTCGGCGGCTGCGCGACCTACCAGGCCGCGCTGCACCTGATGCGGACCGGCGCGGCCGGCGTCCTGGTCGGCTTCGGCGGCGCCGCGACGCGCAAGACGCGCAACGTCCTGGGCGTCGAGGTGCCGATGGCGTCGGCGGTGGCCGACGTGGCCGCCGCCCGGCGCGACTACCTCGACGAGTCGGGCGGCCGGTACGTGCACGTGATCGCCGACGGCGGCCTGGGCCGCTCCGGCGACATCGCGAAGGCGATCGCCTGCGGCGCGGACGCGGCGATGGTCGCCACGCCGCTGGCGCGGGCCGCGGAGGCGCCGGGCCACGGCTACCACTGGGGGCCCGAGGCGTGGCACCCGCGGCTGCCCCGCGGCGAGCGGGCCACGTTCGGCCCGGTCGGCTCGCTGGAGGAGATCATGTTCGGGCCGTCGCACACCCCCGACGGCACGATGAACCTCGTCGGCGCGCTGCGCAAGGCGCTCGCGACGTGCGGGTACACCGAGGTCAAGGAGTTCCAGCGGGTCGAGATCGTCGTCCACTGACGCGCGGCGCGGCGGCCGGGCGGCGCACGAGGAGGGCGTCCGGCTGCACGCGCAGCGTGACCTCGGCCACGCCGGCGACCACGTCGCCGTCCAGTTGCAGCGCCCGCGGCCGGTCGGGGCGGAGCGTGACGGCGCTCGCGCGCCCGTAGCGCAGCGCCCGGACGCCGCCGGGCCACCCCAGCCCTGCCGCCGCGACCCGCGCCCAGTCGGCCAGGCCGCGCGGGGCGGCGACGAGGGTGTCGAGCACGCCGTCGTCGGGGCGGGCGTCCGGGAAGATCGCGATGCCGGCCGGGAGGCGCGGGCAGTTGCCGACCAGCACCGTCCAGGCGTCGATCCGGCAGGGGTGCTCCAGAGGCGCTGACTTCTCGCGCCCGGGCTCCGCGCGCCCGGCCGGCGGGAGCGCGCCGGCGTCCGCGGTGGTCACGTCCATCGCGATCGGGGGACGCCCCATCAGCGAGGCCCCGACGCGCAGGTACGCCAGCCACCCGAGGCGCCGCTTGAGCCGCGGGGACGTCCGCGCGATCGCCTCGGCGTCCCGGCCCAGGCCCGCGACGACCAGGAAGCAGTCGCGCCCGAGGCGTCCGTCGCCGAACGTGATGTCGGCCAGGCCGGCGTCCAGCGGGCGCGCGGCCCCGATCAGCGCGGCGCGCGCTGCGGCGCGGGGGCGTCGCAGGGGCAGGCGCAGGTTCCGGGCGAGCAGATTCGCGGTGCCGTAGGGCACGATGCCCAGCGGGACGCCGCGACCGGCGACCGCCGCGGCGACGGCCCGGACGGTCCCGTCGCC
>NZ_JBDHZL010000104.1:0-9711 GCF_039811905.1 Nigerium sp.
CACAGGCGCGGGCCGGGCGGCGTCCGGCGCCGACGAGCGCCAACGCCCACAGCGCGCCCACCACGGCGGCCGACAGCCACCACGGCGGCAGACCCGTGACCTCCGGCCGCCCGAGCGCGAGGTCGAGCAGCGCCGGGGCCCTGGTCGGCGCGAGGGCCGGCTCGGCGCCGGTGAGCAGGCGTCCGGGAGCGGCGAGGAGTTGCAGGGTCCAGGGCGAGAGGGCGAGGCCCGCCGGCCCGAGGACGGCCGCCACGGGCCGCAGCCAGCCGCTCGCGCCCCTGATCGCGAACGCGATCGCGACGAGCGCACCGAGCGGCCACGTGAGCGGTTCGATCGCGGTCATGGCGAGCAGCGTGAGGGCGAACCTCCCGACGACCGGCCACCCCGGACGCCGGTCGATCCACCACGTGACGAGCTGATTCGCCAGCACCGGCAGCAGCAGCGCCCACGCGACGGTCGCGACCTGGCCGCTGCCGACCGCGCCCGTCAGCACGGGGACCAGCGCGTACAGGACGCCCCCCGCCAGCGCCAGGTGCCGGTCGGCCAGCACCCGCCGCAGCACGCGGCGGGCCAGCAGGAACGCCAGCGGGACGCCGCCCAGCAGCACCGCGTCGGTCAGGATCTGCGGGTGCCCGAGCGTCACCCAGGACGCCAGCCACAGCAGCGTCTCCCAGGGCGGACCCGACGACGGATCGACGCCGGGCACCGGCCCCACGGCCTGGCGCAGCAGTTCCGCCTGCCCGGGCGCCGGCAGCAACTGCGGTCCGATCAGCGGGCCGAACAGGAACAGCCGCCAGGACGCCGCGACCGCCCCGAGCACGAGCACGACGAACGCGGCGAGCCACGCGGACGTCCGGTGTTCGTCGCGGCCGGCGAAGTCGTCGCCCGTCAGCTCGTCGAGGTCGGTGTCCGCGCGTCCCGGCTCGGCGGACGTCTCGGCGAACCCGGCGCCCCAGGCGCCGGCGCGGGCGAAGGCGTCGTCGAACGCGAACTGGGCGCTCTCGCGCCGGGTGGGCCGCAGTCCGGCGAGGTCGACCGGGCTCTCCCCCGCGACCGCCCGGAACCGCTCGACGAGGGCCGCCCGCGTCTTCCCGGGGCGGTGGCGCAGCGCGCGGGCCTCGACCCGGACCGTCTCGCCGTCCTTGCCGAGCGCGTGCAACGCCATGCGTCCGAGCGCGGAGGCGACGCCGAGCGCCCGCGCGCGGCGGCGTCCCCCACCGGGGCCGAAGGCCTCGGCCAGCGCCATCCCCCAGCGCCGGCGCTCCAGGATCGGATCGGCGGCCGCCCCCGGACGAATGCGGCGCGTGGACGCCTCCCAGTGCACCAGCTTCGCGGCCGGCTCCGCGACGACGCCCCGCCCGGACGCCCGCGACAGCCACCCGAACTCGATGCCCTGCGCGGCCGAGGCGACGTCGTCGTTCAGGCCGATCGCCTCCCAGGCGGACCGGCGCATGAGCAGGCCGCAGACGCTCGCGCCGAGGGTGTCGTCGGCGTCCAACTGGCCCTGGTCGATGACGCCCGGGCCGACGACGGGCAGGACGACGCCGCTGGGCGTCACCGTCTGTCCGAGTTCGGCCACGGGCGCGGGCGTATCCCGCCGATGGGGCTGCAGCAGCAGCGGGGCGGCCGCGTCGGCGTCCGGACGCAGGCTCAGCCGGGCGACCAGTCGCTCGAGCGCGTCGGGACGCGCGACGACGTCGTCGTGCAGCAGCCAGAGGAACTCGGCCGAGGACGCCTCCGCCAGCCCGGCGCGGACGGCCTCGCCGAAGCCGGTGCCGGCCGGGACGGTGACGACGGCGTCCACCAGCCCTTGGGCATGGGCGGTCGCGAGATCGGAGGGGGTCTGGTCGACCGAGCCGGCGTCGACGACGACGAGGTCGTCGGGCGGGAGGGTCTGATCGAGCAGCGAGTCGAGCAAGTCGTCGAGCCAGCGCTCGCCGTTGTGCGTGACGACGACGACCGAGACGGACGCCCCGCTCACGTCGGGCGCCGGGGGCGCCTCGTCGGGATCGGTGACCCAGGACCAGGGGTCCGGGTCGTCGGGAGGGAGGTTCACGAGGGTCAGGCTAGTTGCCGAGATGGGACCTGGGCTTCGGGGGCGCGCGCGTCCCGCGCACCGAGCGCGACTCGGTGTCGCTACCCTGCCTCAGGGCTCAGACGGCCCGCTTCTTCAGCTTGCGGCGCTCGCGCTCCGACAGGCCGCCCCAGATGCCGAAGCGCTCGTCGTGCGCCAGCGCGTACTCGAGGCACTCGGCCCGCACGTCGCAGGACTGGCACACACGCTTCGCCTCGCGCGTCGAGCCGCCCTTCTCGGGGAAGAACGCCTCCGGGTCGGTCTGAGCGCACAGCGCGCTCTCTTGCCACCCGAGGACACCCTCGTCCGAGATGGATTCGGCGACCAGCAACTCGTACATTGCTTCCTCCTTGACGCACCGGCCAAAAGCTGAACTGGCTGAATTACATGCCTGTCATTCGGCATTCGTCAAGCTGGACGAGAAAAAACCTCAGGAATCGCGCGATTTTTGCGAGGTGTCGCCATCTTCTGGCGTCACCCGCCGCCACCCCAGCGCCTCGGCCGCTCCGTCGCGAACCTGCGGGCGGCTACGCCGAACGCCGGAGGACGCCCCCGGATCAGCCTGGGCCGACGGGCTCGGGGACGACTCGACGGCCCGGCGGGCCCCCGTCTCATCGTCGTCGTCGCTGCGCGACGTCAACTCGGGCGCACCACCGGACGCCGACGGCGCACCCCCGGACGCCGCGTCCGCCGCCGTCTTCCACACGCTGCCGGACGCCGCGCTCGGCCGCCACACGGGCGGGGCCGGCTCGGGGGCCTCGGCCGGGGAGGGTTCGGGCTCGGGGTCGACGAGGCGTCCGGCCGCGGAGGCGCGGTAGATGATCCACAGCGTGATCGCGCCCATGCCCTTGAGCACGACGGCCAGCAGCCCGCCGAGCGCCTCCAGCACGACCCCGACCGCCCCCGCGGACGCCGACAGCCCCCACACGGTCGCCACGATCGTCAGCAGGACGCCGATCGTCACCACCCACGCGGACGCCAGCGCCAGGCTCTTCGCCCGCGGCGACGGGCTGCCCACGTAGAGACACACGCACACCAGCGCGACCAGCACGATGACCATCGTGAGGTTGAGGGCGTTGTTCGCGGCGTCCTGGAACGCCTGCGTGGTGGGGACGCGCTCGCGCATGACCCGGTCGGCCAGCCGCACGGCGCTCAGCACGAGGCCGGCCACGATGATGACGAGCACGATCCAGGCGGCCGGCTCCCGGAAGCGCTTCAGATTCTCGACCACGGCGGCTCCTAGGCGAACGAGGGGGCGGATTCGGCGATGCGGCCGACGAGCGATTTGACCTTCTCCGCGTCGTCGAGCGTCGTCACCAGCGTGGCGTCGGGCGTGACGACCACGACGGCGCCGCTGATGCCGGCCACCCCGACGAGGTGCCCCGGGCCCGCGGCGTTGAAGACGAGGTTGTGCTGGGCGTCCACCGTGACGGCGAGGCCTTCGACGGCGTTGCCGTCGGCGTCCGTCGCGACGATCTCGGCGAGGGAGGCGAAGCCGCCCACGTCCCGCCACGAGATCGGCAGCCCGACCGACAGGACGCGGCCCGCGCCGCGCCCGTGCGAGACGGGCTCCATGATCGCGTAGTCGACCGACACCTTTCGCAGCGCGGGGAAGATCTCCTCGAGGCGTCCGGGCTCGGCGGCCAACTCGGTGATCGCCGCGTGGGTCTGCGGCTCGAGCAGGCGGACCTCCTCGAGGAAGGACGCCGCCCGCCACACGAACATGCCGGCGTTCCACCAGTAGCGCCCCGAGGCGACGTAGTCGGTGGCGACGTCGAGGGACGGCTTCTCCTTGAACTCGGTGACCACGCAGGCGTCCCCGAAGCCTGGGACCGGCTGGCCGCGTTCGAGGTAGCCGTAGCCGGTGTGCGGCTCGGTGGGCACGACGCCGAGCGTCACGAGGGCGTCCGGCTGATCTTCGGCGAGCGCGAACGCGCGATCGAGGGACGCCGCGAAGGCGTCCACCGGCTCGATGATCTGGTCGGCGGTGAGCTGCGCGATGACGGCCTCGGGGTCGCGGTCGGCGAGGACGGCCGCCGGCCAGGCGCAGGCGTTGAGCGAGTCGCGGCCGATCGGCTCGCCGAGCAGGTTCTGCTCGGGCAGTTCGGGCAGGTCGTCGCGGACGGCGTCCAGATAGGACGCCCCGGTCACGACCACGACCCGCTCCGCCGGGACCAGCCGCAGCGCGCGCTCGAAGGCGAGCCGCAGCAGGCTCGTGCCGTTGACGATCTTGAGCAGCTGCTTCGGCGTGCCCTTCCGCGAGAGCGGCCAGAGCCGGGTGCCGGAACCGCCGGCCATGATCACCACGTAGCGCATGGCGACAGACTATCGACCGCCTAGCATGAGTGGGTGACTGCCATCCCGCCCGCGCACGACCTGCTCGCGGCGCGCGCCCGCCGCTCGGGCGGGGCGCCGCTGCTGACCCACTACCGGCCCGCGTCCGGGGAGCGGGTCGAGCTCAGCGCGACCAGCCTGGCGAACTGGGCCGACAAGGCCGCGAACCTGCTCGACGGGCTCGGGGTGGACGAGGGTTCCGAGGTGGCGCTGCCCGTGCTGGTGGAGCGTCCGGCGTCGTGGATGGGGCTCGTGCTGCCGCTCGCATGCTGGCAGCGGGGCGTCGGGGTGCGGGTCGTGCCGCGCGAGGAGGCGTCCGGGGCGGACCTGGTGGTCATCGGTCCGGACGCCCCCGGCCCCGTCGGCTTCGAGACGCTCGCCTGCTCGCTGCACCCGTGGGGGCTCGCGCTGCCGGGGATGCCCGACGGGGTGACCGACTTCAGCTCGTCGGCGATGGCCGAGCCGGACGCCCACGGGGGCGTCCCGGCGCAGCCGTCCGCTGTGGCCTGGCTCTCGGACGCCCGCGACGTGACGTTCGCCGGCCTCCGCGACCTGGAGCCGCTCGACGAGCGGGTACTGCTCACGCCCGACGACCCGTGGGAGGCCGTGTCGACGGTCTGGAGGGCGGCGTCCGGACAGGGGTCGGTCGTCCTCGTCGACGGGCCCGCGGACGCCGACCAGCTCGCCCGGATCGCCCACGACGAGCGCGCGGTGCGTTTCTAACTGACGTTCTCCACACTCTGGTGTGGAGAACGTCACACGGGTCAGGGCGGCGCCTCCCCTGCGCGGACGCCTCTCCCGTGCGGACGCCTCGCCTGGCAGCGCCTCCCACCCCGGGCATCCCTCGCCCCCCCAAGCACTGCACCCTGGCCCCGTGCGGCCCCTCGCCTCGCGCCCCGCCCCGTGCGGACGACTCTCGCCTCACCCCGTGCGGACGAGACTCCCCCCTCCCCCCCGTGCATCCCCTCACCCCGCGCAGCCCCTCGGCCCCTGCGAACGAGGGGTCTCTGCTCGTCGAGAGATCCTGTCAGAGCGTCGCGCGGCGCCATCGGTTGCGCACTCGTTCGCAATCGGCGTCCCACCGAGGCCGGTGCGCGCGTCCCCCGCTCGGACGCCGTGGCCACACCCAACCCACCGAGCCCGCGACCGTGCGACAGAATCCACACCAGAGTGTGGAGAACGTCAGGTAGAAACGCACACGGCAACCGAGTTCTGGTTGAACAATCAACCGGCTAATATGAGTCCTGATGACTACGACGACCGCAGCCACCAGAACGACCACCCCCCACACCCCCCGCACCCCGACGCGCATCGTCCTGCCTCAGGTCGCGCGCGGGTTCGTCATGGGCGCCGCCGACATCGTCCCCGGCGTCTCCGGCGGCACGATCGCCCTGGTCCTCGGCATCTACCGCCAGCTCATCGCGGCGCTGCACACGGCGTCCAGCGCGGCGCGCGCACTCCTGACGGGCCAGCCGCGCGAGGCCCTCGCCCACCTGCGCGCCGTGCCGTGGCTGTGGCTGGGCAGCCTCGGCGCCGGCATCCTCACGGTGATCGCCGTCCTGTCCGGACCCATGGAGGCCGCCCTCCGCGCCTACCCCGAGCAGTTGGCCGGGCTCTTCGTGGGCCTGATCGCCGCCGCGGTCGTCCTCTGCTGGCGACAGCTCACCGGCACGACGCCCGCGAAGCTGGCGCTGGCCGCGGCGTCCGCCGTCGCGACGTTCGTGCTGCTCGGCCTGGCACCCTCGGGCACGGGCGGCTCGGAGGGGGCCCCGTGGTGGGTGTTCTTCGGCGCCGGCGCGATCGCCATCTGCGCGATGATCCTGCCCGGCATCAGCGGGTCGTTCCTGCTCGTCCTCATGGGGATGTACGCCCCCGTCATCGGCGCCGTCGCCCACCGCGACGTCGGCACGCTCGCCGTCTTCGCGCTCGGCTGCGCGACCGGCCTGGCGCTGGCGTCCAGCGCGTTGCACTGGCTGCTGAACCGGTTCCACGACGCGGTGCTCGCGGCGATGATCGGCCTGATGGTCGGCTCGATCCGCATCCTGTGGCCCTGGCCGTACGGCCTCGACAGCACCGAGATCGCGCTCCCCTCGCCGGACGCCGCCCTCGTGCCAACCCTGCTCGGCATCGGCGGCTTCGCGCTCGTCCTCACCCTGGACGCCGCCGCCCGCCGCCTGCGCGGCGCGACCGCCGGCTCCGAGGCCTGAGCAAGCACCCGACGCCCACCCCGGACGCCGCCCGCCCCTGTTCAGAGGCCCAGTTCGCGCACCAGCCAGCCGCCGAACCCGTCGCACAGGGCCAGCGCGAGCACCGGATCGACGCGCCCCGACCAGCCGAGCTCGACGGCGTCCGCCATCTCCTCGGCGCGCTCGGGATGCAGGCGCGCGAAGACGAGCGCCATCGTCGTCGGCTCGGACGTCCACCCGCCCCATCGCGGCATGACCAGGGCGAACGCGAGGCGCGCGAGCCGGCGTCCGGCCGAACGGCACAGGGCCTCGGCGTCGCCCGACTCGGCCTCGGGCAGGGCCGCGCGGAGGCGTCCGAGCGCCGCGGGCGCGGTCTTTTGGATGCCGAGCGCCAGCGCGCGCGTCGGCCGGGGCCGCGGGATCTCCTCGCCGAGGTCCTCCCCCCAGACCGGGGCGCACAGCACCCCGAGATGGAAGCCGGCATCGTGCATCTCCGCCGGGTCGGTCAGCTCGGCCACCGATCCAATGAGTACCCCCAGGCCGCGCACCGACTCGTGCAGCTCGTCGAGCGTCGCCCCGATGGACGCCGCCCGCTCGCGGTCGGCGGGGGTCACGTCGTCGCGGAGCGCCACCTGGGCGTCCAGGTCGGACGCGCCGGGCACCGCCGCCCCCCGGACGACGCTGCCGTACAGGTAGATCGAGTGCACCCGCTCGCCGAACGCCCGCCGGACGAACGCGATCAGGTCGTCCACCACCGGACGGAACGCCCGCCCGATCAGCTCCGCCGACCCTTCCCGCAGGATGCGCCCGTGCGCGTCGATGCCCCGCTGATGCTCCGCCCGGACGATGATCGACAGGTCGTGCACGTCCTGCGGCCGCATGGACAGCCCGGTGTGGAACGACCGCTGCACCCGGGGCGCCAGGCACGGCACGACGCGCTCCAGCCAGCCGTCCACCACCTCACCCTCCTCGCGCACGGACGGATCCTCGACCGCGAGCAGCGACACCTCCGGGCTCTCCCCGAGCGCCGCCCGCGCGCCGTCCAGGTCGGCCACGGCCACGTCCAGATTGCGGTGGGGCCGCGTCTGCTCGCCGACGAGCGCGTCGGCGCCCCAGCCGCCGGTCACGGCATGCCGGACGCCCGCCGCCGCGAGCGCCGCCGACACCTCCGCCACGTCCGCCGGCTTCATCGGTCGCGCCTCAACCCGCGCAGGAACCCCGCGCCCCAGCACATCTGCATCACCCCGACGACCGGCGGCACCCACGCCCGCGCGCGGGGCGGCAGCGACCGGTCCATCCGCAGGGCCGCGACGCCCAGAAACGCGGCGTAGACGGCCGGCGCGGCGAGCCCCGCAGCGAGCCAGCGGCGTCCGGTGGCCAGCCCGGCCAACCCGGCGACCGTGCCGACGGAGAGCCCGACGACGCTCGCCGGGGGCACCAGATACCGGACACTCGCCGTGTCGGGGTTGCGCCGGATCACCTCCCGCCGCCACTGCCCCGTCGCGAAGAACTGCCTGGCCAGGGCCTTCATCGTCGAGCGCGGCCGGTACGTCACCCGCATCCGCGGCGTGAACCAGACGGTCTCGCCGGCCTGGCGCAGGCGGTAGTTGAGGTCCCAGTCCTGCGCGCGGTGCAGGGTCTCGTCGTACCCGCCGGCCGCGGCGAGGGCGTCCTTGCGGAACGACCCGAGAAAGACGGTGTCGGCTGGCCCCTCGGCCGACGACGCCAGGTGGAACGTCGACGCCCCGAGCCCCAGCGGCGAGTTGTAGGCCGCGGCGACGGCCTGCTCGAACGGGGTGCGGCCGCGGGCGTCCATGATGCCCCCGACGTTCGCCGCGCCGGTGCGGCGCAGCGTCTCGACGGCGATCTCGATGTAGCGCGGGGCGAGTTCGCCGTGCCCGTCCACGCGGACGACGATGTCGTGCCGGGACGCCGCGATCGCCAGGTTCAGGCCCGCCGGCGTCCGGCCGGTCGGGTTGTCGACGACGACGAGCCCCGGGTGCTCGGACGCGAGGGCGCGGGCGACCTCCAGCGTCCGGTCGCGGCTCGGGCCGACCGCCAGCACGACCTCCAGCTCGCCGGGATACCCCTGGTCGTAGACCGCTTCGACGGCGCCGCGCAGGTCCGGCTCCTCGTTCAGAACCGGCATCACGACGCTCACGGCCGGCCAGGGGTCGATGGGCACGTCGGCGGTCCTTTCGCAGCGGGTCTCTGCCATGATGTCATGCGTCCCTCAGCAGATTGGAGCCAGCATGGGCGTGTCGAGGCGCGCATTCCTCGCCGGCGCGGCAGCCACGGCCGCCCTCGCCGGGTGCGGACGGGCTCCGGTGGACATCCGGACGCCGACGGCGTCCCCGACCGGCCCGGTGCGCGCGCAACTCGCCCAGATCATGGACGCCTACGCGGCGAACACCGACCGGCTCGGCCTCGCGCTGCGCGACCTCACGTCGGGGAAGGACTTCGAGTTCCGCGGCGACTACTCCAGCCAGAGCGCGTCCATGGCGAAGGTCATGATCGTCGCCATGGCCCTCCGAAAGGCGGCCGCCGACGGCGGCGAGCTGCCGTTCGAGCGCATGACGCAGGCGTCCAACGCGATCATCCACTCCGACAACGACTCCGCGGACGCCCTATGGGCCTACGCCGGCGGCCCCGACGCCTACCAGATGCTCGCGAACGAGCTCGGCATGACGCAGACCCATCGCGATCCCGACAAGGACTTTTGGAGCTGGACGTGGACGACGCCGTCCGACCAGCGCCTGCTGATGGACCGCATCATGCACGGCACCCCCGCCCTCACCGTCCAGGATCGCTTCTACCTGCTCGACCTCATGAGCAAGGTCGAGCAGGCCCACACGTGGGGCGTGGGCGCGCCGAAGTCGACCGACGTGGACGTCTGGATGAAGAACGGCTGGGTCCAGTTCCAGAGCACCGACAACCTGTGGGCCGTGAACTCGATGGGCCACGTGCAGGGCGAGGGCCGCGATTACATCCTCGCGATGATGTGCCGGATGCCCACGTTCGAGGCCGGCAAGCAGTTGCTCAACGACATCGGCGGCGACGTGTTCGCCGCGCTGGGGTCCGGCAAGCTGGAGTGAGGGCGTCCCCGGAGCGGACGCC
>NZ_JBDHZL010000105.1:0-9637 GCF_039811905.1 Nigerium sp.
GGCGGGCGTCCGGGGAGCCAGTGACTGACATGACCGGGCTCGTGCACACCTGTCGCGCCGCGTGAGAACGCGGTTAGCTGGGCCCATGCGAGGAGCCATCATCCACGGAGCCGGGGACGTCCGTTGCGAGGACCGTCCGGACCCGACCATCATCGAGCCCACGGACGCCGTCGTGCGGACGGTCGCCACGTGCGTCTGCGGCTCGGATCTGTGGCGCTACCGCGGCATCGCGCCGGTGCCGGAGCCCACCCCGATCGGCCACGAATACGTGGGGGTCGTCACCGAGGTCGGCTCGGCGGTGCGGAGCGTCGCCGTCGGCGACTTCGTCGTCGGCGGGTTCACCACGAGCGACAACCTGTGTCCGGTGTGCCGCAAGGGCGCGCACGCCAACTGCCTGAACCGCACCGGCTACGACGGCTGCCAGGCCGAGTTGATCCGCGTCCAGAACGCCGACGGCACGCTGCTCGCCACCCCCGAGCAGCCGGACGACGACCTCGTCCCCAGCCTGCTGGCCCTCTCCGACGTCGCCTGCACCGGGTGGCACGGGGCGGTGTCGGCGGGGGTCGGGCCGGGGTCGTCCGTGGTGGTCGTCGGCGACGGCGCAGTCGGGTTGTCGGCGGTGCTGGCCGCGTCGCAGTTGGGCGCGGTGACGATCATCGCGATGTCCCGGCACGCCGACCGCCAGGCGATCGCGACCGCCTTCGGCGCGACCCACATCGTCGCCGAGCGAGGGGACGCGGGCCTCGCGGCTGTCCGGGACCTCACCGACGGCATCGGCCCCGACTGCGTGATCGAGTGCGTCGGCACCGAGGACGCCCGGGCGACCGCCGTCGCCGCATGTCGGCCCGGCGGGATGATCGGCCTCCTCGGCGTCCCGCACGGCGAGCTGCCCGTCGACCAGATGTTCTGGGACAACAAGGGCTTCCGCGGCGGGGTCGCCCCCGTGCGCGCCTACCTGCCTCGCCTGCTCGACCTGGTGTGGAAGCGCGAGATCGAGCCGGGCCGGGTGTTCGACCTGGAGTTGCCCCTGGAGCGGGTCGCGGAGGCCTACGAGGCCATGGACGACCGCCGCGCCATCAAGGTGCTGCTCCGCCCCTGAGACCGAGCGGTGTACGACCGCGCGCGTTCCCTGAAGGCGCGCCCCCCACCCAAGAGAAGAGGAGAACCATGGATGTCGTGGTCGTCGTCGGAGCCGGCCTCATCGGCCAGGCCATCGCACGCCGGGTCGGGCCCGGCAAGAAGATCATCCTGGCCGATCTGCGCCAGGCCCACGCGGACGCCGCCGTCGAGACGTTCCTGAACGCCGGTTTCGACGCCGAGGCGGCCACGGTAGACGTCGCGTCGCGCGCCTCGGTGCACGCCCTCGCCGAGCGTGCGGCGGCGTCCGGGGACGTCAGGGCCCTCATTCACGCCGCGGGCGTCTCGCCGTCGCAGGCGCCCGTCGAGGCGATCCTGACGGTCGACCTCTACGGACGGCGCTCGTGCTGGAGGAGTTCGGCGCTGTGATCGCCCGCGGCGGGGCGGGCGTGGTGATCTCGTCGCAGTCCGGACGCCGGCTGCCCGCCCTCACCGCCGACGAGGACCGCGCGCTCGCGACCACACCGGCCGACGAGCTGCTGGGTTTGCCCCTGGTCAGCCGGGTCACGGACACCCTGCACGCCTACCAGCTCAGCAAGCGCGGCAACGGGCTGCGGGTCATGGCGGAGGCCATCCGGTGGGCCGAACGGGGAGCTCGTGTGAACGCGATCAGCCCCGGCATCGTCGTGACTCCGCTCGCCCGCGACGAGTTGACCGGCCCGCGCGGAGCCGGCTACCGCCGCATGCTCGAACTCGCACCCGCCGGCCGCGCGGGGACGCCCGACGAGATCGCCGCCGTCGGCGCCTTGCTGCTCGGCCCCGACGGCACCTGGATCTCCGGCAGCGACATCCTCATCGACGGCGGCGTGACGGCGTCGTGGTACTACGGCCCGCTGCGTCCGGAGGAGTCGTGACCGACCTCGACGCGATCCCCGCGAACGACCGCGCCGCCGCGGCGTGAACGCCGGCCAGGCGACCGGACGCCGAGAAATGTCGGACGCCCGTGCCAGACTGCGGGGCATGGAACCCACCACGCGGCCCAGCACGGCGAACGCCGCGGTCAGTGACCTCTCGCCGTCGGCCATCGAGGTGCGCGGCGCCCGCGTGCACAACCTGAAGGCGGTCGACGTCGACGTTCCCCTCGACCGGCTCGTGGCGATCGTGGGCGTGTCGGGGTCGGGCAAGTCGTCGCTGGCGATGGGCGTGCTGTACGCGGAGGGGTCGCGCCGCTACATCGAGGCGCTGTCGACCTATACGCGGCGGCGCATGTCGCACGCCGCGCGGGCGGCGGTGAGCAGCGTCCGGCACATCCCGGCCGCGCTGGCGCTGCGGCAGCGGCCCGGCGTCCCGGGGGTGCGCAGCACCTTCGGCACCTCCACCGAACTGCTCAACGTGCTGCGGGTCATGTTCTCCCGGCTCGCCTCGCACGTCTGCCCGAACGGGCACCGGCTCTCCCCGACGATCGACGTGGCCGCCGACCTGCCGCTCACGTGCCCGGTGTGCGGGGAGTCGTTCCGGCCGCTGGGCGCCGAGGCGCTGGCGTTCAACTCCGGGGGCGCCTGCCCCACGTGCCAGGGCACCGGCACGGTGCGCGAGGTCGACGAGGCGTCCCTGGTGCCCGATCCGGGCCGCACGATCGCCGACGGGGCCGTCGCCCCGTGGGGCATGTTCGGGCTGACGGTGATGCCCCAGGTGGCCGAGGCGTACGGCGTCCGCATCGACGTGCCGTACGAGCAGCTCACCGACGCCGAGCGCGACATCGTGATGAACGGGGCGGACGAGAAGCGGCACATCTCGGTCCCGTCGAAATCGGGCAAGCTGTTCGAGCTCGACTTCACCTACCGCAACGCGCGGCGCGCGGTGGAAGAGGCGCTGGGCAAGGCCACCACCGAGCGCGGGCTGAGCCGGGTGAACCGGTTCATCACCGCGCGCCAGTGCCCCGACTGCCACGGCACCCGGCTCAGCGCCGCCGCGCGCGAGCCCGAGGTGGCGGGCATCAACCTCGCGGAGGCGACGGTCAAGACCCTTGACGAGCTCGTCGCCTGGGCGCCCACGGTCGAGCCGACGCTGCCGGCCGACATGCGCCGCATGGCCCGTCAGATCGTCGGCCAGTTGCTTGAGATGGCGCGCCGCCTCACCCAGCTGGGCCTGGGGTACCTCAGCCTCGATCGGGCCGGGTCGACACTGTCCACGGGTGAGCGCCAGCGGGTGCAGCTCGCCCGCGCGGTCCGCAACGAGACGACCGGGGTGCTCTACGTGCTCGACGAGCCGTCCATCGGGCTGCACCCGTCGAACGTCGACGGGCTGCTCGGGGTGATCCACGACCTCAGGGGCTCGGGCAACTCGGTGGTGCTGGTCGACCACGACGTCCAACTGCTGCGCGAGGCAGAGTGGCTGATCGAACTGGGCCCCGGCTCGGGCGGCGACGGCGGCACGGTCGTCGCGAGCGGCACGGTCGACGATCTGGCGAGCGACCCGGCGTCCCTCATCGGGGGCTTCCTGGCGGGCCGCGAGAAGCTGGTCGTCCGCGAACAGGCGGAGCTCGAGCACCTGTACGACGCCGGCCGCCTGCGGCTCGCCACCACGCCGCTACACACCGTGCATGCGCTGGAGGCGGAGATCCCTCAGGGACGCCTCACGGCCATCACCGGCGTCTCCGGCTCCGGCAAGACGACGCTGGTGCTGGAGAGCCTGGTGCCCGGGCTGCAGGCGGCGGCGTCCGGGGGGCCGCTGCCCGCGCACGTCGCCCGGCTCGACGCGCCCGGCATCGGCCGGGTGAACGTGGTGGACGCCACGCCGATCGGCACGAACGTCCGCTCGACCGTCGCGACGTACAGCGGGGTGCTGGACGACCTGCGCCGCGCCTACGCGACCACCGACGGGGCGCGCGAGCGGGGGCTGAAGGCGTCCGACTTCTCGTACAACACCGGATCGCTGCGGTGCCCGCGCTGCGAGGGCACCGGGCAGGTGTCGCTCGACGTGCAGTTTCTGCCCGACGTCGACATCCCGTGCCCCGACTGCGAGGGCAGCCGGTACGCGATGGCGGCGTACGACGTGGTGAGGGGCACGAAGGGGGCGGGCGACCTGTCGTTGCCCGAGCTGCTGGGCCTCACGGTGCGGGAGGCGTCCGAGGCGCTGGCGGGCCTGAAGAAGGTCCGGCGCAAGCTGCAGACCCTCACCGATCTGGGGCTCGGTTACCTGACGCTCGGCGAAGACACCCCGGCGCTGTCGGGCGGCGAGGCGCAGCGGCTCAAGCTCGCGAACGAGTTGGACCGAGATCAGTCGGACGCGGTGTTCGTGCTCGACGAGCCGAGCGTCGGCCTGCATCCCCTCGACACGCGGGTGCTGCTCGGCGTGCTCGATCGGCTGGTCGAGCGCGGGGCGACCGTCGTCGTGATCGAGCACGACCTCAACGTCATCGCGAACGCCGACTACGTCATCGACCTCGGGCCGGGCGGCGGGGCGTCCGGCGGGCGCATCGTCGCGACGGGGACGCCGCGGCAGGTCGCCGCCGACCCCGCGTCGGTCACGGGGCGCTACCTGGCCGGCCTCACGGAACCGTGACGGGCGGCACGAAGGCGCGCGGGCGCGGCCGCAGGGCGGGCACGTCGATCTCGATCAGCGTCGGGCCGCCGCGCTTGACGGCCTTCTTGAGGGCCTTGTCGAAGGCGTCCGGGTCGCTGACGGCCTTGTGTCGCACGCCCATCGACTCGGCGAGCAGCCCGAAGTCGGGGGTGTGCAGGTCGACGCCGCGGGGCGGGGAATCCTGGGCGTCCTGCAGGTTGCGCAGCACGCCGTAGCCGCCGTCGTTGAACAGCGCGACGATCACGTGCGGGCGCTCGGCGCCCAGCACCGCGAGCTCGCCGAGGTGCACGGCGAGGCCGCCGTCGCCGATGATCGCGAGCACGGGGGCGTCCGGGCGGGCGCAGGCCGCGCCGATCGCCATGCCGAGCCCCTGCCCGATGCCGCCGCCGGCGGCGTACAGGTTGTCCGTCGGGTCGTAGACGGGCAGCAGCCGGTTGCCCCACGAGCTGCCGGGCACGGTGACGTCGCGCACGATGGGCGACCGGCGCGGCAGCCGCTTGCCCATCGCGTCGCAGATCGCCGCGTAGGCGCCGATGTCTTTCCGATGGGCCCGGCGGGCGGACGCCGCGGCCTCGGCCACCCGGCCGGCCCAGTCGGCGTCCGGGCTCGTGGAGCCGAGCTCGTCGAGCAGGGCGGGCACCGTGACGGACGCCTCGCCCCGCAGCCCGACGGTGACGGGGAAGTTGCGGCCGATCGCGTCGGCGTCCAGGTCGATCTGAATGTGCTCGGCCGGCAGCGGCAGCCCGAAGGTGCGCGTCTCGTTGGCGCGCAGGTGGCTGCCGATTGTCAGGAGGCAGTCGGCGTCCTCAAGCAGCCCTTCGAGCGCCTCGTCGGCGGCGAAATTGCCGATGCACAGCGGGTGATCCTCGGGGATCGAACCGCGCCCGTTCGCGCCGGTGAGCACGCCGGCGCCCCACGCCTCGGCGAGGTCGGCCAGCGGACGCCCCACGCGCCGGGCTCCCCCGCCGGCCCAGACCAGCGGACGCTTCGCCTGGCGCATCGTCGCGGCCGCCCGCTCGAGGTCACGGCGCGGCGCCGGACGGAGCCGCGGCTCGCGCTCGACGACCTTGTTCTGGGCGTCGGGGTCGGCGGTGTATTGCAGGTCGATCGGCCAGTCGACGCTCACCGGGCCGAACGGCGGCGTGGACAGCAGGTCGACCGCCTCGGTCAGCACCGCCCGCGCCTGCCGGGCCGTCTGGATGCGGATCGCGTGCGCCGAGACCGCCTGCAGCATGGCGAGCTGCCGGGGCACCTCGTGGTAGGCGCCCTTGCCCTCCCCGATGAGGTCGACGTTGATGTTGCCGGTGACGTGCAGCACCCGGCTCTCGGCGGTCAGGGCCTCCAGCATCGACCCGGCCGCGTTGCCCGCGCCCGTGCCCGTGGACGTGATCGCCACCCCGATGCCGCCCGTCGCCCGCGCGTACCCGTCGGCCGCGTTCACCGCGGACGCCTCGTGCCGCACGGGCACGAACCGCAGCTCGCGGTCGATCGCCTCCACGAGCGGCTGGTTGTGGATGCTGACCACCCCGAACGCGACCTCCACGCCGGCCTCGCGCATCACCTCGACGAGGATGTCGCCGCCGGTGGCGTCGTCGGGCTGCAGTTGCGAGCGCCCGGTCTCGTGGGACTCGGTCGTCGCGTGGCGTTCTCCCTGGTCGGACACGGTCGCTGCCCCCTTCGGCGTCGCGGCGTTCGTTGCCGCCCCACGCTACCCGGACGCCGACGGTACCGGTGCACCCCCACGGGTGCACCGGCCCGCGCGACCGTCCCCAGGGACGCCCCGCGGACGGTCGCCGGCATCAGGAGTGATGCACCCCGAGGCTCTCCCGGACGCCGAGCCCCGGCTCGGTCACGAGCCGGACGATCAGGTCCGCGACGCTGCGGCGCGACACCGTGGCGTCGGCGTTCTCGAAGGGTTGGGGTTTCGTCGTCGTCCCGTAGGCGATCTCGCGGGAGTCACTCAGCCACGCGGGCCGGATCAGCGTGTAGTCCAGGTCGGACGCCTCGACGACCCGGGCGGCCTCGCGGTACGGGTCGAGCACGGGCCCGACGTGCTGCCCAGGGATCTCGTCGTCGACCCCCATCGAGCTGATGAAGATCAGCCGCCGGACGCCCGCGGCGTCCATCGCGGTGACGATCGTCCGGGCGGCGTCCGCCATGCGACCGGCCAGGTTGGCGTAGACGACGTCCTGTCCCTGGACGGCCGCGGCGACGGCGTCCGGGTCGGTCGCGTCGCCGGCGACGACGGTGACGCGGTCCTCCGGGAGGCCGGCGACCTGGGCGGGCCTGCGCAGGAACAGCGTCAGGTGGGCGTCCGTGCGTTCGAGAAGCTCGGCGGTCGCGACGCGGGCGATCTGCCCGCCGGCGCCGATGATGAGGATGTTGGTCATGATGCCTTCCGTGCCACCCGGGCCGATGGGCCCGCTGCGAGCAACGCTAGGGCGGCGTCCTGCCGGGAGCCAGGCACTGGCAGGGACTGGGTCGGGGCCGAGCGCTCAGCCCCGCGCGCGCTCGGCCACCTCGGCCAGCGCGGACGCCAGCATCCGGCGTAGGGACGCCGGGTCGGCGTCGGCGTAGGTGATGCCCTGGATCGAGAGCCCGTCGAGGAGGGCATGCAGCCGCTCGGCGTCCGGCTCCAGGGAGGGGTCGGCGAGGGGGCCGTCGAGGGTGTCGGGCCAGCCGCGACCGGCGACATCCGCGACCGCGATGCGGGCGATGAACCGCTCCCCCGACCAGGTGGACGCCCGCACCCGCTCGTACGCCTCGTCGAGCCGGGCGATCACCATGAACGCGGCCCACACGCGCACCTCGGCGGCCCGCTCGGCGTCCAGGGGCAGCATGGTCGACAGCAGCCGCTCGGCCCGCTGGGCCGACGGCTGCTCGCGGGTCAGGATCGCCCGCACCCGATCCTCGACGCGGCGAGCCATCTCCTCGACGGCGAACAGCAGCAGGTCGTCCTGCGTCGAGAAGTAGTACCGCACCGCCCCCATGGACCACCCGGCCTCGGCGGCGACCCCCCGGACGGTCGCGCCACCCACCCCGGCCCGATCGACCAGGGCGAACACGGCCCGGGCGATCTCCTGACGCCGGGCGTCGTGATCGACAAGCTTGGGCACGCCTCATTCTTGCACGGTCGTGCGAAATCTGGTGGGGGCGTCCCGGAGGGTATCTTGCGCGCACGGCCTGCGCGCTGCACCCGGCCCGCCGACCCTGACTGGCTCGTTCTCGAGGGGACGCCGTGAGCGGGGTCGCGCTCAGGGGGCGTCCCCGAGAACGAGCCAGTCAGGCGACACGCGTCGCGCGGACGCGGCGTCGGGCCGGCCGCGGACGCCCGCGGTGGCGGCTGTGGTGACTGGGCCCCCGCGGTCGCAGAAACAGACGTGCCCCGCCATGAGACGGGGCACTACTCGATTGGTTGGTGGACCTCCGTAGAGAGTTTGAGAACCCCCTGCCCACCCGTGAGGCGGCTAGGCCGCCGGGGTGGGAATGGTGTTGCCTGTTCGGTTGGGCGGTTCACCCGTTCCGCTGGACCTCGCCCGGCTCCTGCCGGTACGTGTAGGCGGCGGCCCGGACCGCCTCGTCGCTCTCCAGGCCCGCGCCCAGGGCTCCGCCGACCGTTGCCAGGGCGCTGGCCACCACCGCCAGCTTCAGGTAGTCGCCGACGTGAACCGCGTGTCCGAGGTTCTCCTCCAGCAAATGTGCCGGCACCAGCAGTGGGGTGATCAGGAGTGCGAGGACCAGGAGCGCTGTGTACAGGAAGGTCACACCCAGCACGACCGTTCCCGTCGTGGCCAGGTTGAACAGGGTGACGTGCTTCCCACCCGCCGGATTCGAACCGCGCTCCCAAAGGCCCGCTCCGAGGATCAGCGCGGCCGTGATCGCCGTGACGGCGCCGATCCCGATCGCCGCTAACCTGGTCCAGCTGAGCGCGTCGCCCAGCTGCCAGATGTCGGATGTGACCATCGCGAAGACTCCGGCCGCCAGAGCGGCGGTCAGAGCCTTGGAGAGTCCAATGGCAAGCCGCCAGGGCTGATTGGCCCGGATCATTCCGACCAGGAGTCGCACGTTCCCTCTCAGGACCCTCGCCGTGAACATGACGCTGCCGTCTCCCTCTTCCTGCTGACTCCCCAGCTCGCCAGCGCGGCGCCGGAGGGCGGCCTCCGAGCCAGCGGACGGGTGATCCTCGGCCTCCCCGAGCAAGGTGCGCACGAGACCGACGACTGCGCCACTGGCGCGTCGACGCAGTCCCACCGCCCCGAGCGCCGGCAGGCATACGACAGCCACTCCGTGCACCGGGCTGGCATGGGCGACCACCGGCCGGCGACGAACACTGAGCGGCAAGTCCGTGAGGCAGACGACGAGGTCCCAGGCCTCCACCAGGAGCCGCTCCCGTGCCGCGCCGACGAGGACAGAGTCGTCAGCAGGTGGGTGGACGAGGGCATCGACCACCGTTGGCACCCGCCATCGGACGGTGGGCATCAGCACACTCAGCTCTGCGCGCAGGTCCTCAGCGAGATCAGCCGCGACTTGGGCGGCCGTACCCGGAGCCGAGATGAGTCCGATCACCACCTCACCGGCACTCATGGGCAGCCGGTCGGGCTGCACGAATGGGTCCGAACATTGTGCGTCATACACACAAGTGTGGGGTCGCCCGCGGAGCAGTGCAAGAAGCATCCGTCAGGTGTGCGCCGCGATCCCAGGTCAGTGACCGAGCGAGCTGGCTCGGCAGCGTCGACATGGTGTTGGCGAGCGAGTTCTTCCGGCGTCGATATCAGCCTGCACGACCCAACGACCCAACGACGCAACGACTCAGCACCGGCGCTTTCCTGGCGGGCAATGGCCGCAATCGCCTTCGCGGTCGACGGGTACTCAGCCGCTACAAGGGCAACCACCCGGCGCTCGTGCCTGCCGAGGTCTGGTACCAGGTCCAGTCCCGTGCTCACCGCGCACCAGTGCGCCGTCGAGGCGACCCAGG
>NZ_JBDHZL010000106.1:0-9496 GCF_039811905.1 Nigerium sp.
CGAGCGCCCGGGACGCCTGCGGCCCGCCCGGCTCGGCCACCGTCGTCGTGTGCACGACCAGCCCGAGGCCCGCCTCCCGCGCGGACGCCTCCAGCGCCGCCCGCGCCCGCCCGTAGCCGCGCCGGGCCGGGTTGAGCACGGCGTGAACGTCGGGGCCGGGCAACGCTCAGGCGGGGGTGTCGGGGTCGGCGATGGCAGCGTCGGCGTCCGCGTCGCCGGCGGCCGCGATGAGCTGGTGGTGCCGGACGACCTCCCGCACGATGAACGTGATGAACTTCTCCGCGAACTCCGGGTCGAGCCCGGCCTGCGTCGCGAGCCGGCGCAGCCGCGCGATCTGTTGCTCCTCGCGGGACGGGTCGGCGGGCGGCAGGCCCCGCTCGGCCTTCAGGACGCCGACCTGCTGCGTGATCTTGAACCGCTCGGCGAGCAGACACACGAGCGCGTAGTCGAGGTTGTCGATGCTCGAACGCAGCCGGAGCAGTTCCGCGGGTGTCTCGCTCATGGGCACACGATACGGTCCCGCGGCCGGACACGCACGAGGGGCCGGTCGCCCGGCCCCTCGTGCGTCGTCGCTGGCGAAGGCGGCGCTCAGGCGTCCATCAGGTCGGAGTAGAGCAGCGTGGTGAGGTAGCGCTCGCCGAAGTCGGGCACGATCACCACGATCGTCTTGCCCTCGCTCTCGGGGCGCGCGGCGACCTGCCCGGCGGCGGCGAGGGCCGCGCCGGCAGAGATGCCGCAGAGGATGCCCTCCTGCGCGGCGGACGCGCGGGCGGTCTCGACCGCGGTCTCGGCGTCCACCGGGATGACCTCGTCGACGGCCTCGGCGTCGTAGATCTTCGGCACGAAGTTCGCGCCGATGCCCTGGATCTTGTGCGGGCCCGGCTTGCCGCCGGACAGGATCGGCGACTCGGCGGGCTCGACGGCGACGATCTTCACCTCGGGCTTGCGCTCCTTGAGCACCTGGCCGACGCCGGAGACCGTGCCGCCCGTGCCCACGCCGGCCACGAAGGCGTCGACGGCGCCGTCGGTGTCGTTCCAGACCTCCTCGGCCGTGGTCTCGCGGTGGATCCGCAGGTTCGCCTCGTTCTCGAACTGTCGCACGAGCACCGCGCCCTCGCCCTGGCCGAGCTCCTCGGCCTTCTGGACCGCGCCGCGCATGCCCTCGGGGCCGGGCGTGAGCACGAGCTCCGCGCCGAACGCGCGGAGCAGCGCGCGCCGCTCCTTCGACATCGTCTCCGGCATCGCCAGGACGACGTGGTAGCCGCGGGCCGCTCCCACCATCGCGAGCGCGATGCCGGTGTTGCCCGAGGTGGCCTCCACGATCGTGCCGCCCGGCTTGAGCTGTCCGGACGCCTCCGCGGCGTCCACCATCGCGACGCCGATACGGTCCTTGACCGAGTTGGCGGGGTTGTAGAACTCGAGCTTGGCGTACACGGTCGCCTTCGACTCGGGGAAGAGCTTGTTGATCTTGACCAGCGGGGTCCGGCCGATCAGCTCGGTGACGTCTTCATAGGTCTGCATGGTGCGAAATTACCTGCCGGCGGGGCAGATCCCCAGGGCGCGGGCGTCCGCGAGACGGAATCGGCGACCACATCGTGGACGCCGCCGCCGGTGGCCGGCCTGCTGCCGGCCCCTGCGCCGGGAAGGGTGGCGGGAGGGTGGCGGGCGTCCACCCGGACGGCCGCGCCGCGCGCGGGCGGCGTCCGAACCGGCCGTGGGGCGCCGATATGCTGGCGTCCATGACCGACTTGCGCGACGCCGTCGAGACTCACGACACCGTCATCGTCATCGACTTCGGGGCGCAGTACGCCCAACTCATCGCCCGCCGGGTGCGCGAGGCCAAGGTGTTCTCCGAGATCATGCCCCACACGGCGTCGGTCGAGCAGATCATGGCGAAGCGGCCGGCGGCGGTGATCCTGTCGGGCGGGCCGCAGTCGGTGTACGCCGACGGGGCGCCGGGGGTCGACGCGGAGCTGTTCGCCCAGGGCGTCCCGGTGTTCGGCATCTGCTACGGGTTCCAGGCCATGGCGAAGGCGCTGGGCGGCACCGTCGAGAAGACGGGGCTGTCGGAGTTCGGCCGCACGGAGGCGTCCGTGGGGGAGCAGGGCACGCTGCTGGCGGGGCTGCCGCCGGCGTTTCGGGTGTGGATGAGCCACGGCGACTCGGTGCACGCGAGCCCCGAGGGCTTCGTCGACCTCGCCCGCACGCCGGGCGCCCCGGTCGCGGCGTTCGAAGACGTGGGGCGGCGGCTGGCGGGCGTCCAGTGGCACCCGGAGGTCATGCACACCGAGCACGGGCAGACGCTGCTGCAGCAGTTCCTGTTCGACATCGCGGGCTGCACGCCCGACTGGACACCGGCGAACATCGTCGAGGAGTCCGTGGCGGCGATCCGCGCGCAGGTGGGGGACAAGAAGGTGCTGTGCGCCCTGTCGGGCGGCGTCGACTCGGCGGTCGCGGCCGCGCTCGTGAGCAAGGCGATCGGCGATCAGCTCACCTGCGCGTTCGTCGACCACGGGCTGCTGCGGCAGGGCGAGCGCGAGCAGGTGATGACCGATTTCGTGGCGCAGACCGGCGTCAAGCTCGTCGTCGCGGACGCCGAGCAGCAGTTCCTCACCGCGCTGAGCGGCGTCAGCGAGCCGGAGCAGAAGCGGAAGATCATCGGGCGCGAGTTCATCCGGACGTTCGAGCAGACCGTCCGCACGATCGACGCCGACGAGGACATCGAGTTCCTCGTGCAGGGGACGCTCTACCCCGACGTCGTCGAGTCCGGCGGGGGCGACGGCGCGGCGAACATCAAGAGCCACCACAACGTCGGCGGCCTGCCCGACGACCTGCAGTTCACCCTGATCGAGCCCCTGCGCACCCTGTTCAAAGACGAGGTGCGCGCGGTCGGCACCGAGCTGGGGCTGCCCGACGAGATGGTGTGGCGGCACCCGTTCCCGGGGCCGGGGCTCGGCATCCGGATCATCGGCGAGGTCACCAAGGAACGGCTCGACCTGCTGCGGGAGGCCGACGCGATCGCCCGCGCCGAGCTGACCGCCGCCGGGCTCGACCGCGACATCTGGCAGTTCCCGGTCGTGCTCCTCGCCGACGTGCACAGCGTGGGCGTCCAGGGCGACCAGCGCACCTACGGCCACCCGATCGTGCTGCGGCCCGTGACCAGCGAGGACGCGATGACCGCCGACTGGGGGCGCCTGCCCTACGACGTGCTGGAGCGCATCTCGACGCGCATCACCAACGAGGTCCGCGAGATCAACCGGGTCGTCGTCGACGTGACCAGCAAGCCGCCGGGCACGATCGAGTGGGAGTGAGCGGTGGACGGGCCGGCCGGCGTCCGGTGGGCGCAGCGGCGCCTCGGCGAGCTGGTGCGCTCGCGGGTCGCCGGCGACACGGCGGCTGAGCGGGCCGTCGACATCTGGGGCAAGCCCGGCGAGCGCTGGTTCTCGCGGGCGGACCCGATCTGGCGCGTCCACGCGGACGCGGCGATGTTCCCCGGCGGGGTCGCCGCGCTGCTGCTGCAGTCGCTGCACCCGGCCGCGATGGCCGGGGTCGCCGGGCATTCGGGCTACCGCGGCGACCCCTGGGGACGCCTCCAGCGCACCAGCGACTACATCGCGGTGACGACGTACGGCACGATCCCCGACGCGCGGGCGACCATCGCCCGCGTCCGGGAGGTGCATGGGCGCGTCCGGGGCAAGGACCACCGCGGGCGGCCCTACCGGGCGTCCGACCCGCACCTCCTCGCGTGGGTGCACGCCGCCGAGATCTGGAGCTTCCTGGCCGCCTACCGCGCCTACGGGACGCCGCCGCTGTCGCCCGCGGACGCCGACACCTACGTCCGGCAGGCGGCCGTCCCGGCGGCGGAGCTCGGCGTCCCGGAGCCGCCGACCGACGTCGCCGCCCTGGAGGCGACGATCGAGCGCTACCGGGCCGAGCTGGAGGCGTCCCCGGCGGCGCTGGACGCCGCGGATTTCCTCCTGCGGACGCCCCCGCTCACCGGCGTGGCGCGCGCCGGCTATTCGATGATCACCGCGGGCGGGCTGTCCGTGCTGCCGGGCTGGGCGCTGGCGTCCCTGGGGCTGCGGCCGCCGCGCGGCGCGCGGGCGGTCGGAGGGGTGGGCGTCCGGGTGGTCCGGTGGGCGCTGGCCGGCGTGGACGACCGGCGCTCCGACGATCCAGCCGCGTCCTGAGGTTCGGCAGAAAGCTCGCCCAGACGCGAGGACGCCGCCCGCGCGAGCGCGGGCGGCGTCCTTCGTGCTTGTCAGCGGTGATTCAGCGGACCGGGTCGTAACCGCCGTGCCGGCCGTCGCAACGCGCCACGCGGGCCGCGGCCATCGCGGTGCCGCGCACGGCGCCGTGCCGCTCGACGGCCTCGAGGCCGTACGCCGAGCACGACGGCGTGTAGTTGCACACGTCGACGCCGCGGTGCGCGGCGACGTTCGCCTGGTACGAGCGCACGAACCGGGACGCCACCCGCGCGGCCGGCGAACCCGCCGTCGCCGGGGCGACCTTGCTCATGCCCATGACGGACGCGACGAGCCCGGACAGGCCCATCATCATCACGCCGGAGCGCCCACACCCGCCGCAGCCGCAGCCGCCCTTCGGTGCCGGCTGAGCGTCGGGGTTGTATCCGCGCAACTTCTGGCCGAGCCGAGCTCCCAGGCCCGCTGCTCCGCGAGGCTGCCTACCACGTCCCATGGTTCTTCCTTTCCGAGTACGGGCTTGCGTCGCCTAGTCTCACAGGTGAGAGGGCACCCCCGGGCAACGAAACGGTCACGTTCTGCTGGAAATGCACAAGGCCCCGCCCCGGAGAACCGGGACGAGGCCTCGAATCGGGCGCTGCGGACGGTTTACCGGCCGCGCAGCATGCGCCCGAGGCGCGCGCCGAGGCCGGCCGCGCCGCGGGGCTCACGCCCGCGGCTGGGCTGCGGAGCGTTGGGGTCGTTGTAACCGCGCAGCGCCTGCCCGAGGCGGGCGCCGAGGCCGGCCGCGCCGCGCGGGTAGCGGCCGCCGCTGTTGCCGAAGAGTCCCATAATGACTTCCTTTCCGAAGCGTCCGGGCTAGTCAAGCCCTCAACGAGGACTCCTTCAGTCTAGCGAGCGCAGACAAGAGCATCTCCTCGGTGAGGCGTCCGGTGAACGTGTTCTGCTGACTCACGTGGTAGCACCCGATCAGGGCCAGCGAGCGTCCGGACGGCAGCCCCAGGGACGCCGTCGCCTCGTGCCCGAACGCCGGCTTGGGCCGCGGCACCGACCAACCCAGCCGGCGCGCGGCCGCGATCGTCGCGTTCCACGCGAGCGACCCGAGCGCTAGGACGCCGCCGAGCTGCGGCTCCAGCAGGGTCAGCTCCCGGTCGAGCCAGAGGCCGCACGTGGCCGTCTCGACGGTCGTCGGCTTGTTCGCCGGCGGGGCGCAGTGGACGGACGCCGTGATCCGGACGCCGGTCAGCCGCAACCCGTCGCCCGCGTGCGTCGCCGTCGGCTGGGAGGCGAAGCCCGCCCGGTGGAGGGCCGCGAACAGCCAGTCGCCGGAGCGGTCGCCGGTGAACATGCGTCCGGTCCGGTTGGCCCCGTGGGCGGCGGGGGCGAGGCCGACGATGAGAGCGCGGGCGTCCGGGTCGCCCAGCGACGGCGCCGGACGCCCCCAGTACGGCTCGCCCGCATAGGCGGCCCGCTTCTCGCGGGCGACCTGCTCGCGCCAGGCGACCAGGCGGGGGCACGCGCGGCAGACGGATACGGCGGCGTCCAGGTCGGCGAGCGCGGCCGCGCCCGCGGCGAGCCGGGCGACGCCGGCGGCGTCCGTGGCGACGGGCGTCTCGGCGGTCGCGGGGTCGCCCGGCCAGCCGGAGCCGGGCAGCGCCGGCGACGGCAGCGGGACGCCGGTGCCCGGGTGCGGCAGCACGCTCACGCGGCCAGCCGCTCGGCGACCTGGTCGCGCACCTGCCGTCGCAGCACCTTGCCCAGCATGGACGTCGGCAGCTCGGCGACCTCGACGAACCGGCGCGGCACCTTGTAACCCGCCAGGCTCTCGTGGCAGAAGGAGCGCAAGGCGTCGGGGTCGAGGGGGTGGCCCGGCTCGGGCACGATCGCCGCGACGACGCGCTCGTCGCCGTTCGGCTTCGGGATGCCCACGACCGCGCACGCCGAGACGCCCGGCGCCCCGGCGAGGACCTCCTCGACCTCCGACGGCGACACGTTGAAGCCGTTCGTGACGATGATCTCCTTGAGCCGGTCGACGACCGTGGCGAAGCCGTCGGCGTCCACGGTGACGATGTCGCCGGTGCGCAGCCAGCCGCCGGGCAGGAGGGCGGCGGCGGAGGCGTCCGGGTCGTTCCAATAGCCGGAGAAGACCTGCGGCCCGTGCAGCAGCAGCTCGCCCGGCTCGCCCTGGGCGACCTCGCGGGTCGGGTCCTCGGGGTCGACCACGCGCATGAGCGTCGACGGGAAGGGGACGCCGATCGTCCCGGTGCGGCGGGTCGGCCAGAACGGGTTGCCGAGCGCGACCGGGGACGCCTCCGTCAGCCCGTAGCCCTCGACCAGGAACCCGCCGGAGACCGACTCCCAGAGCTCGACGACCGGGTCGGAGAGGCGCATCGCGCCCGAGATGCAGAACTTCGCCGAGGTGAGGTCGATCTTGCGCTGGCGGGCGCGGCGGGCCGTGCGCTCGTAGATCGGCGGGACAGCGCAGTACACGGTCGGCGGGCGACGGCGGGCCACGTCGAGCACCATGTCGACGTCGAACGTCGGGAACAGCACGAGATGCCCCCGCTTGAGGATGCCGAAGGTGAGGTACAGCGTCATCCCGAACGCGTGGAACATCGGCAGGACGGCGTAGATGGTCTCGCGGCCGTCGACGGCGTCCTTCATCCAGGCCGCGCCCTGGAGGGCGTTCGCGTACAGGTTGCGGTGCGTGAGCATCGCGCCGCGGAACGCGCCCGTCGTGCCCGACGTGTACTGGACGACCGCGAGATCGGCCGGTCGGGGCCGGGGATGGGACGCCTTCAGCCGCCGCGACGAGACGAGCTTCGCCCACGTCAACGACCCGGGGGCGGGCGCGTGCAGCTTGGCGCGGGCCTTCTTCAGGGCGGGCAGGGGCAGCGCGAGGGCCGCGCGTTTGAGGCGCGGCATGGCGTCCAGGAGGTTGACGGCGACGACGGTCTCGACGAGGCCGTCGAGCTTGGCGGCCGCGGCGTCCCATGCGATCGCGACGCGGGCGCCGTGATCGGCCACCATGCGGCCGAGCTCGGCCGCGGTGTAGAGGGGATTGTGCTCGACGACGATCGCGCCGAGCCGCAGCACCGCGTAGAACGCGACGACGTGCTGCGGGCAGTTGGGGAGGACGAGCGCCACGCGGTCGCCGGGGTGGACGCCGAGCTTCCGCAGCCCCTCCGCGACGCGGGCGACCTGGTCGCCGAGGCGCGCATACGAGGTGCGGGCGCCGAAGAACTCCAGGGCCGTACCGCGGCCGCCGAGATGGCACGAGCGCTCGAACATCGCCGTCAGCGGCTCGTCGGGGAGGTCGATTTCGGCGGGGACCCCCGGTTGGTAGTTCTTGGTCCAGGACGGTTCGTTGGCGCTCACCCGCCTATTCTGCCCCGCCGGCCGGGTGGGTCGGCGGGGCGTCCGGGCGCTCGGCGGGGGCGGCGATGGTGCCCCCGCCAGCAGTCAGCGGCGGTCGATCTTGTTCTTCTGGATGGCGTTGGCGATGACCTGGTAGCCGGCGGCACCGCCCTGGTCGTCGGGCATCACGAGCCACAGCGCCGGGTAGAGCAGCCAGCCCGGGCCGGGCAGGAAGATCACGGCGACGACCATGGCGATGCGGATGAACAGCGATTCGACGCCGAGCATCCGCGCGATGCCGCCGCAAATGCCGAGGAGGAAGCGGTCGCTGGTGCTGCGGGTGAACGAGGACTTCATGAGGGTTCCTTTCGTGGGTCGGTTTCGGAGGGTCGAGGGGTTCAGGATGCCTGCCGGGAGGTGAGGAGCGCGAGCGTGCCGACCGCGACGATCGCCACCGGGATCGCGATGGCCAGCAGGCCGGGGGAGGGGCGTCCGAAGGAGGCCCACAGCCCCAAGAGGGCGAGGACGATGCAGATGGCCCCCGAGACGGTCGCGGGCCCTTGTGGACGCCTCATCGCTCGATCACCACCTTGCCGGCGTTGACGTCGAGGTTGAGGGTCAGGGTGGGCCCGCCCGGATCGGGGAGGGAGGAGAAGCTGTCGGCGTTGTCGACGGTGGTCTGCGTGCCGTCGGGGGCTTGGACGGTGCCGAGGCCGACGTTCGACGAGACGACCACGTTGGCGTCGTCGGGCAGGCGGACGGTGAGCTGACCCATCTGCAGGGTGACCTCGCGCTCGAGGGAACGATCGACCTCGAGGTCGGACAGGTCGAGCGTGTGCGACCCCACCGGCAGGGTGGAGTTCGGCGGCATGGCGGACGCCCGTGTGTAGGACACGACGCCCGCGGGGGCCGGCATCTCGGGGCTGAGGCGTTCGGTGAGGAGGCCGGCCGTGCAGAGCGCGACGACGATCGCGACGGGCAGGAGGGCCCAGGGCCGGCGGGTGTGGCGTCCGGACGCGACGAGCGCGATGCCGAGCGCGAGCAGCGTCACCGACCACCAGGCCAGGGGAGGCACCCCGATGCCCGCCACGGCCAGGCAGGTGAGCGCCGCCCAGCCAGCGAGGCAGAGGACGAGCGGCCAGACGCGCGGGCGTGGGCGCGGCGCCGGGATCGGGGGCGGCGGGATGGGCCGCTGCGGCGGGACGGGGATCGTCGCGCGATTCGCGGCGGGCGGCGGCGTCCAGAGGGGCTGCGGAGGCTCGGGCGCCGGGGGCTCGAGCGCCGGGGACGCCGGCGGGTGGGCGGCGTCCGGGGGGTTGGGGTGGCCGGGCGGAGGACCAGGCCGGGAGGCGCTGCGGCTGTGAAGGAACCACCAGGCGAGCGCCGCGACCGGGAGGATTCCGACCGCGCCGTGGCCGGGCGTCGCGATGGACACGAGCACGACCCCGATGCCGACCACGGCCACGAGCTTGCCGGGCGACCAGTCGCGAATGGGTGCGGGGAGGGGGCGATCGTCGCCGACCTCGGGCAACAGGAGCCACAAAGCGATGTAACCCAGCGCGGCCGACCCGCCCGTCGCGACCGCGGCGACGACCATGCCGAGGCGCAGGAGGAGGGGGTCGAGGTTCCAGTGCCGGGCCAGCCCGCCGCAGACGCCGGCGACCATGCGGTCGGCGCGCTCGCGGCGGAGCTCTGGCAGGTTCGGCACGACCCCCAGTGTGCTGGGCGGTGTGGGGTGCGCCAACGGGGGACGTCCCTGAACGCCCCCGGGGCGTGGGCGTTTCTACCTGACACTCTCCACACTCTGATGTGGAGGTTGTCACACGGCTTCGCTGGTGGGCGACTTCCCGGGACGGTGCGGTGCGGCGTCTGGGCGCTGGGGCGTCTGCGCCTGGGCGCCTGGGGCCTCCCCAGGGAGGACGCGACCGCGGGCGCCC
>NZ_JBDHZL010000107.1:0-9307 GCF_039811905.1 Nigerium sp.
GTCCGGCGGACGCCGGCGTCGCCCGGCGCGCGGGCCGGGTGCGGGTGGCGGTCGGCGTCCTGCTGGTGGCGGCGGGGGTCGCGGCGCTCGTCGTGGGGGCGTCCGCGGGGGAGGTGCTGATCGGCGTCGCCGGCGGGCTCGTGAGCTTCGCGGGCGTCCTCGTGGTGGCCGTCGTGCTCGTGCCGGGCGTCGCGCGGCTGCTCGGAGCCGTGGCCGCCGGGCTGGCCAGAGTGCCGGGCAAACTGGCCTCCGACAACGCCCGACGGAACCCGGGGCGGGCCGCGGCGACGGCGTCCGCGCTGCTGGTGGGGGTGACGCTGATCACCATGATGTCGGTGGGCGCGGCCACCGCCGAGCGGGCGGTGACCGACGAGCTGGACCGGCGGCGTCCGGTCGACCTCATCGTCGGCATCCGGCAGGGGGAGGTGCCGGCGGCGGCGCGGGCCGCGGTCGCGGGCTCGCGCGACGTGGCCGCGTCCGGGTCGGTGTGGAACACCGAGAGCGAGGCGCGCCACGCCGGCGGGGCGCTCGACGAGCCGGTGCTCGCCGTCAGCCCGGAGGCGATCCGGGCGACGCGGCGTCCGGACGCCTTCGCCGGGCTGGCGTCGGGAGTCGTCCTGCTGCCGACGGCCGCGGGCGTCCCCGACGGCGCCGAGGTCACCCTGGGCGAGGGGACGCGCACGGTGCGGCTGCGCGCGTCGGTGGCCGCCGACCACGTGGGCTACGCGGTCGTGACGCCCGCGGACCTGCGGCGCGTCGGCCCGGGCGTCGAGGCGCTGTACGTGCGGTTCGCGCCCACCGGCGACGTGCGGGCGGCGTCCGGACGCGTCGTCGACGCGGTGCAGCGTGCCTCCGGCTCCGTCCTCATCCAGCCGGTCGCCGAGTCGCGGCAGGAGACGGCCGACCAGGTGGGCGTCGTCCTGCTGGTCGTCACCGGGCTGCTGGCGGTGGCCGTCGTCATCTCGCTGGTGGGCGTCGGCAACACGCTCGGGTTGTCGGTGCTGGAGCGCCGGCGGGAGATCGGGCTGCTGCGGGCCCTCGGCCTCACCCGGCGGCAGGTGCGGAGTTCGCTGGGGATCGAGGCGCTGCTCTTGGCCGCCGTCGCCGTGGTGCTAGGGCTGGGGCTCGGCGTCGGCTACGGCTGGGCGGGGGCGCGTGCGCTGCTGGCCCGGCATGTCGCGGACCTGCCGCTCGTCGTCCCGTGGGACCGGCTCGCCGTGGTGGCGGCGGTCACCCTGGCGGCCGGCTGGCTGGCCTCCGTCCTCCCCGGACGCCGCGCCGCCCGCGTCAGCCCGGCCACGGCGTTGGCGTCCGAATAGAGGGGCGTCCCTCTATTCGCCCGGGATTCTCGCCCGTGGGCCTCTTGCGCGCGCCACACTCGGTGATCGTCCGATCGGCTCGTGTGTGGGGGGGGCGAAGGACACGTCCGGAAGCGACAAACGGACAGGCAGGCGAACTGTGCGTGTCTTGCGACTCGCCGCTCTGGGAAGAGAGCTCCGCCACGGATACCGTAGAACTGCCGTGCCTCCTTGCTCGGCTTCACGAGGAGGAAAGATTCCATGCACCCCACCCCCAGAGCCTCCCTAGCGCGAGCAACCTTCGGCCCCTTTAGTTACACGTTCACCCGAGCAGGATGGGTGAAGGTGAGTGGAACCGGCGGCAATGCTTGGATTGTCAACGTGTGGTGCAAGTGATGATGGGGCGCTTTATTGCGGAGGTCGCCCTGGGGTTGGTGGCAGCGACGCTCATCACCGTCGCCGTCGCAGCAGCCATGTTCGCATGGGGCCCATGGGCGGATCCGCCGGGCGTCGATGCGCTCTTCTTTGTCCTCTCCGCCCTCGCCCTTGCCTTTCCGGCTTGGCGCTGGATCCGTCGCTGCGAGCGCGTGACACCCTAACGCCGACCCCGGCCCGCCCACGCCGTGACGCGGCCCGCCTCAGCTCGACCGCGGCCCCGGCCCGCTGCTGGCACGCACGATCAAGGTGGCCGGCACGAGGGTGGTGACCGGGTCGCCCACGACGTCCGGGTCGACCCGGCTCAGCAGCAGCCGGACGAGGTTCTCACCGATCGCCGCGAAGTCCTGCCGGACCGTCGTCAGCGGCGGCCACAGATACTCGCCCATGATGTCGTCGAACCCGACCACCGAGACGTCCTCGGGGACGCGCCTCCCGGCCTCGTGGAGGGCGCGCAGCAGCCCGGCGGCCATCTCGTCGTTCGCGGCGAACACGGCCGTCACGTCCGTGTCGGCCGCGAGGGCGCGGCCGCCCGCGTAGCCGGACGCCGGCGTCCAGTCGCCGCGGACGATCCCCGGAACCGGACGCCCCGCGGCCGTCAGCGCCGCGCGCCAACCCTCGGCGCGCTGGGACGCCTGCAGCGAGTCGTCAGGGCCCGCGAGCAGGTGGACCGTGCGGTGTCCGAGCCCGAGCAGGTGCTCCACGGCCAGGCGCGCGCCGCCGGCCTGGTCGAACCCGACGGACGGCAGCGCGGACGTCCGCGAATCCGCCACGACCACCGGCACGCGCGCCGGCGGCTGCAGCCCGTCGAGGTCGGCGGTCTCCAAGCCGAGCACGACGAGCCCAGCCACCCCCTGCGGCAGCCGGAAGATCGCCTGGTTGAGGTCGCCCACCGACGCGCTGGAGGCGTCCACGAGGGTGACGGCGTAGCCGCGCGCGTGGGCGGTCTCGGCGACGGCCGCGACGACGTGCGCCTCGCCCGTCCGCGTGAGGTGGTGCACGACCAGGCCGAGGGTGTCGGCGCGCCCCGAGCGCAGCGTCCGGGCGGCCGCGTTGGGCGTATAGCCGACCGTCTCCATCGCCTGCAGGACGCGCTGGCGCGTCTCCGGACGCACGTTGCCCGCCCCGTTCGCCACCCGCGACACCGTCTGCGCCGACACCCCGGCGACAGCCGCGACGTCGCGCGCCGTCGCGAGGTGCGCCCACCGGACGCCGCCCCGTCGGGGCCGCCGGGCCGGCTCGTTCACGCTAGTCGGCCCGCGTGAGCGACAGCCCGAACCGGCAGGTGTGGGACGCCCACGGCTCCAGCCGCACCAGCCGGTCGCCGGTGCGGAAGGCGTCCGCGGTGCAGGTCATCGGCTCGGCGGCCAGCCCGGCGCGCGCGGCGCCCGGCAGGCCGTCCC
Source organism: Nigerium sp. (assembly GCF_039811905.1). Lineage (NCBI taxonomy): Bacteria > Bacillati > Actinomycetota > Actinomycetes > Propionibacteriales > Propionibacteriaceae > Nigerium > Nigerium sp. The sequence continues at coordinate 3,137 of NZ_JBDHZL010000107.1, forward strand.
CGGTGCACAACTGCCAACACGCGAACCCCTCCTCGAACCAGCACGCCGCCTGGACGCCGTCGGGGTCGGTGAGCCGCACCCACGCCCGCCCCTGGGGGACGTCCACGAAGCCGTCGTCGAGAACCGTAGCGCCCAGTGGGCGCGCCTGACGGAAGTCGAACTCGGCGGGGAGGGCCGTCTCCTCGACCGGCAGCAGGCGGTCGTCCGCGCGGACCCAGCGGCCGGCGTCCACCTGCAGCGTGCAGTCGTCGAGGCGGTGGGCGCCGGGGGAGAGCCACGGGTGGAAGCCGACGCCGAGGGGGGCGGCGGCGTCCGTGAGGTTCGTCGTGGTGAGCGTGGCCTCCAGCCCGTCGTCGCCGAGCGCGTACCGCAGCTCGGCGCGCAGGGCGAACGGGTAGCCCACGCTCGGGAGGAGGTCCAGGGTGAGCGTCAGCCAGCCGGGCCCGCGGCCGGCGAGCGTCCAGCGGGTGGATCGCACGAGCCCGTGAATGGCGTTGTGGCGCTCGGGTTCGGACAGGTCGAGCTGGTACTCCACGCCGTCGACCGCGTACCGCCCGTCGCGGATCCGGTTGGGCCACGGCCACAGGACGCCGCCGTGCACGGCCGACGGCAGGTCGTCCTCGCCGAACGGGACGATGACGTCCCGCTCGCCCACGCGGTACTGCCGCAGGTGCGCGCCGACCTCGGTCACGACCGCGACCTGGTCGCCGTGGCGCAGCTCGTACTGCGCACCCGTCGGCCGAGGCGCGGTCCGCCGGACGCCTCCGGCGTCCACGACCGCGTAGTCCGGCACGGACACCGGCTCGCCGGGGTCGGCGAGCGCCGCGTCTCCGCGCGCCCGGACGCCGGAGCCGAACGTCCACGCGCCCGCGACGGACAGGGACGACGCCTCGCGCAGCGACGGCGTCCCGTGCGGGAAGTGCGCGTCGAAGTCGGCGATGCGCCGGTAGTGCCGGGAGTCCAGCGTCACGAGCGGCGTCCGATCGGCGACGAGCCGCGGGACGCCGTCGCGGCCCAGCGCGTAGGCGTCCGACCGGACGACCATCAGGTCGTTCGTCGTCTTCACCGGCAGGAACCGGTCGCGCCCGACGACGAGCGCCGTCGCCCCCGGGAACGAGCCGATGGCCGCGCCCATCGCGGTCTCGATCTGGTAGACCGCCGGCGAGTCCGGATCAGTCGGGTCGAGCGTCTTGGCGTTGCGGATCAGCGGCAGCCCCAGCAGCCCCTCGCGCTCGGTGAGGGCGCGGTGCAGGGCCTCCAGGTCGAACCACAGGTTGTTCGTGTGCGCGTACGGGTGGCGGTCGCCGTCGGTGAAGTACCGCATCTCCTCGGGCGCGGTCTGTGCGGTCTCGCGCAGGATGACGCGCCCGTCGGAGCGCCGGACCGCCAGGTGCCCGCCCTTGAGGTCGGCGGGCGTCCGGGGGGTGACCTCGGCGGCGTACGGCGCGCCGGAGGCCGCGAACCAGGCGGCGATGCGTCCGTCGGGCGCAGCGCCCAGGTTGTCGGCGTTGGCGGTCGCCGCGTACCGGTAGCCGAGGTCGAGCAGCCGCTCCAGCAGCCCGTCGCCGAACAGGGCGGTGTAGATGTCGCCGTGCCCGGGCGGGCACCACTCCAGCGAGCGGTCGGCGGGCCAGGACGCGGGCGTCAGGTCGTCGGCCAGGATCTTCGGCTCGGAGTTCTGCAGGAAATCGAGCGGCAGGCCGTCCACCGGCAGGTCGGGGTAGCGCTCGAGCGCGCGCAGGGTGTCGGCCTGCGTCCGGAACGAGTTCATCAGCAGCAGGGGCAGCCGCGCGCCCGTGGCGGCGCGCGCGTGCCGCACCTGCGCGACGATGAGGTCGAGGAAGCTCAGCCCGTCACGGACCGGCAGCAGCGACTTGGCGCGGCTCATGCCCATGGACGTCCCCAGCCCGCCGTTCGGCCTGATCAGGACCGTCTTTCCCAGGGCCTCGGACGCCGCCGCCGGGTCGTCGGGGAGGGTCTCGATCGTCGGCAGATCGACCAGCGGCTCGATGTCCGCCTCGGGGATCAGCCCCGTCTCGCCGCGCTCGAGCTGGGCGTAGTAGTGCTCGAACACCCGGATCGCCGCCGGGCTCACCTTCGCCGAGCGCATCTTCGTGCGGGCGGCTCGCAGCCCCGCTTCGCTCATGGTCTCGTCCTCCTGGCCTCTCGTGTGGTCGTGTGGGTTCGTGCGTCCGGCGGCTCAGCCGACCCGTTCGCCGCCCGCCGACGGCACGGCCCGATGGATCTCCGGCTGGGTCAGCCCGCGCTCGCGGGCCGCGTCGAGGACGGCCTCGGCCACGGCGTCCGCGTCGCCGTCGCGCACCAGCGCGATCGCGCTGCCGCCGAAGCCGCCGCCCGTCATGCGCGCGCCGAGCGCCCCGGCGGCCCGGGCGGCGTCGACCGCGACGTCGAGCTCGACGCAGCTCACCTCGTAGTCGTCGCGCAGGGAGTCGTGCGACTCGTTCATCAGGACGCCGGCCGCCGCCCAGTCGCCGGCCTCCGCGCGGGCGACGAACGCGGTGACGCGGGCGATCTCCGTGACGACGTGCCGGACGCGGCAGCGGGTCTCGTCGTCGTCGAGCGCCGCCAGCGCCGCGGTGAGGTCGGTGATCTCGCGCAGCGTCCCGACGCCCAGCCGCCCGGCGGCCGCCTCGCAGCTCGCGCGGCGGTTGCCGTACTGCCCGTCGCCCAGAGCGTGGCTGGCGCGGGTGTCGATGACGAGCAGCCGCAGGCCGGCGTCCGCGAGGTCGAGCGGCACCTGCCGGACCGAGCCGTCCAGGCAGTCCAACAGCAGCGCGTGACCGGCGGTCGCGCGCAGGGACGCCGCCTGGTCCATTCCGCCCGTGGGCGCGCCGGCCACCTCGTTCTCCGCGCGGACGCACAGCCCGGCGAGCGTGGCGCGGTCGGCGTCCGACCGATCGAGGGGGACGCCGGCGAGCTCGGCGAGCGCGAGGCCCACCGCGCACTCGATCGCGGCCGACGACGACAGCCCCGCGCCCAGCGGCACGCAGGAGGTGACGGCGACGTCGAACCCGGACACGGCGACGCCCGCCTCGCGCAGCGCCCAGGCCGGCCCGCCGCAGTAGGCGACCCAGCCCTCGACCCTGTTCGGGGCGAGGTCGTCGAGCGACCCGACCCACAGGTCGCCGTCGTCGAGGCCCGAGATCATGCGGACGCGGTCGTCGTCGCGCCGGCGGACGGCCGCGTAGGTGCGGTGGGGCAGCGCGATCGGCAGGCAGAGGCCGCCGTTGTAGTCGGTGTGCTCGCCGACGAGGTTGACGCGCCCGGGGGACGCCCACACCCCGTCGGGATGCCCACCGAAGGCCTTGCCGAACAGCGAGCGCGCCGAGCGCTCGCCTTTCGCGGTGGTCCATGCCTGGCGTTCGGCGTCCATGCCGACTCCTTCGTCTCGTCGTGGGGCCGCCGGCCGGCGGTGCTCTAGCCGGTGGCCGGTCTGGTGAATGTTTGCGTCACCATCGGCGTCGCAATCAGCTTGACACACGTTCGCGGCAGGTTCAAGATCTAGACATCTGCGGCAATGGTGACGCAAACATCTCCATCTTCGATGGTTGAGGCGCCAGAAACGCGGTTTTATTCATCATGCGAAAGGAGATGCCGTGGCGCCGATGGAAACGCTCATCCAGGCCAACGCGGTCGACTACATCATCCTGGCGACGTACTTCGCCTTCGTCCTGGGGATCGGGGTGCTGGCGCGCCGCCAGGTCTCGGGTTCCCTCGACTTCTTCCTCTCCGGCCGCTCGCTGCCGGCCTGGGTGACCGGGCTCGCGTTCGTCTCGGCCAACCTCGGCGCCGTCGAGATCATGGGCATGTCGGCGACGGGGGCCGAGATCGGCCTGCCGACGGTCCACTACTTCTGGATCGGCGCGATCCCCGCGATGCTGTTCCTCGGCATCGTGATGATGCCGTTCTACTACGGGTCGAAGGTCCGGTCGGTGCCGGAGTTCATGCTGCGCCGCTTCGGGCCGGGCGCCCACCTCGTGAACGCGATCTCGTTCGCGCTCGCGCAGTTGCTCATCGCCGGCATCAACCTCTACCTGTTGGGCAGCATCGTCCACGCGCTGCTGGGCTGGCCGCTGTGGGTCGCGCTCATCGTCGCGGCCGCGATCGTGCTGTCCTACATCACGTTCGGCGGGTTGTCGGCGGCGATCTACAACGAGGTGCTGCAGTTCTTCGTGATCGTCGCGTCGCTGCTGCCGCTCGTGCTGCTGGGCCTGCACAAGGTCGGCGGCTGGCAGGGGATGGTCGAGCGCATCACCGCCGCCGCGGCGTCCGCGCCGCCGGAGGCAGGCGTCCCGCCGGCCGTCGAGCAGCTCAACAGCTGGCCCGGCCAGGCGCTGTCGGGCTTCGACAACCCGGTGGTTTCGGTGATCGGCATCGTGTTCGGCCTGGGGTTCGTCCTGTCGTTCGGTTACTGGACGACGAACTTCGTCGAGGTGCAGCGCGCCATGGCGTCCGAGTCGCTGTCGGCGGCGCGCAAGACGCCGATCATCGGCACGTTCCCGAAGATGTTCGTCCCGTTCATCACGATCGTGCCCGGCATGCTCGCCAGCGTGCTCGTCGTCGAGATCGCCGACCTCAAGGCGGGCGGTCACCCGGTCGGCGGGTCGTCCGGTGGGGCCGTCACGTACAACGACGCCCTGCTGTTCATGATGCGCGACCTGCTGCCGAACGGCCTGATCGGCCTCGCCATCACCGGCCTGCTCGCCGCGTTCATGGCCGGTATGGCCGCGAACATCTCCGCGTTCAACACGGTGTTCAGCGTCGACATCTGGCAGCACTACGTCGTCAAGGACCGCCCCGACGACTACTACGTGAAGACCGGCCGCGCCGCCACCGTGATCGCCACCGTGATCGCGATCTTCACCGCGCTGATCGCGTCGAGTTTCTCCAACATCATGGACTACCTGCAGACCCTCTTCGGCTTCTTCAACGCGCCCCTGTTCGCGACGTTCATCGTGGGCATGTTCTGGCGCCGCATGACGCCGACCGCCGGCTGGGTGGGCCTCGTCACCGGCACGGTCAGCGCCGTCACGGTGTGGGGCATGGCGCAGGCCGGGATCTTCCATCTGCCGGGCCAGGGCACCGCGTTCCTCGCGGCGTCCGTGGGCTTCGTCATGGACGTCCTCGTCAGCATCGTCGTGTCGCTCGCGACCAAGCCGAAGCCGGCCGAGCAACTCGTGGGGCTCGTCTACTCGGAGACCCCGCGCGAGCACCTCGTCGACCCGCACGAGAAGACGCTGCCCTGGTACCGCCGGACGCTGCCGCTGGCCGGTCTGTCCCTGGTGCTCGTCATCATCCTGAACCTCGCCCTCTGACCGATTGGAGGAAGACCATGTCTCACTCGTCACACCAGGCATCCACCCCGACCAAACACTCCGCGGGAGTCTTCGACATCCGCATGATCATCGGGCTGCTCCTGCTGATCTACGGCGTCATCCTGACGGCCACCGGCGTCTTCGGAGACCCGGCCTACGACAAGACGGGCGGTGTCAACGCCAACCTGATCGCCGGCGTCGCGCTGCTCGCCGTGGGCGGCTTCTTCGCCCTCTGGGCGCGGTTGCGTCCGATCATCGTCGACGAAAGCAAGCTGCCGTCGGCCCCCGGGCGCCCGGCTGATCGCTGACGGACGCCCACCCGGGTCCGCGGCGTTCCCGCGGGAACGCCGCGGACCCCCGAAAAACGTTCCCGCGGGAACGCTTTTCGCGTGCCTGGGGTGCGCCCTAGGTGGTCGCGCGTTTGACCGTGACGTCGTGATAGACGGGCGTTTTCACCGACCGTGCGATGAAGCAATAATCGCCGACACGATGATGAAGCGCCTCGGCCCGGGCGGCGTCGCTGTCCGGCGTGATGGTCACGACCGGGTGCAGGGTGACCCTGGTGAACTGCCCGGCGCCGCCGGGCTCCTCGGTCATCAAGCCGGTCGGATGATCTTCATAGGCGGTGACGACGATCCCCTCGGCGGCGGCGAGGCTGAGGTACCAAAGCATGTGGCACTGCGCGATCGATGCCACGAATAGTTGTTCGGGATTCCACCGTGCGGGGTCGCCGCGGAAGGCCGGGTCGGCGGAGGCGGCGATGACAGGGACCCCCGCGGCGGAGAGCTCGTGGTCGCGCGAGTAGGCGCGGTGGGAACTGGTCCCGCTCCCGGTG
>NZ_JBDHZL010000108.1:0-9228 GCF_039811905.1 Nigerium sp.
GAGCCGTGTGACATCCTCCACACCCCGGTGTGGATTACGCAGCATAGAAACGCACACGGGAGAGCAACGCACCCCGAGCGGGGGCGGGTCAGCGCCGCAGGCCCAGGCGCACCAGGGGCGTCCCGGCGACGAGGGCCGCGAGGACGCCGAGCCACGGGTGCGCGGCGAACGGCCCGCCCGCTGCGCGGAGGGCGATGCAGGCCCAGGCGACGAGGGTCCCCCAGACGAGGGCGAGCCAGTGCCGCGGACGCCACCGGGACGCCGCCCCGGCGAGCCCGGTCGTCCGCAGCGCGACGCATCCGAGGGCCACGAGGAGGGCGACCTGGGCGACGGCGCCCCACAGATCCCGGTCCGACCCGGCGGCGAGCACGCTCACCATCACGGCGACGCCGGTCAGCAGCGTTCCGCGCGGCACCACGGCGCCGCGCTGGGGCACCAGCCGCGGGACGGCGTCCGGGTCGCGCGACAGCAGCGCGAACGGCACCGCGGCGGCCAGCCCGACGGCGGGCGCGACCCACGCCGGCCACTCGATGCCGGCGACTCCGGCGCTCGCGAACAACACGGCCGCGTACGGCAACGTGAACCACACCCCGAACGCCGACCGCCACGAGCGCGCCACCTCGCCCGCCCACGTCGCCGCGGGCCCGATGCCGGGCGCGGCCACCCAGACGAGCAGCGGCAGGAACACGGTGAGTTGGTCCTCCCGCGCGAACAGCGGCACCGTCGCGACGGCGGCGCTCAGCGTCGTCACGACCGCGGCGCCGCCGGCCAGCAGCCAGGGGACGCGTCCGCTCGCCCGCTCGCGGACGTGCCCGCCGAGGACGAGTTCGCCCTCGAAGCGCGGCTGGTCGCGATCGTCGTGAGGTGAATCAGCACGGGGAAGAGTGCTCTGAGACATGGTCGATCCTCGCTCATCGTTCCTGGGCGCAACCTATCCAGCACGATTGAGACACGCGTCGCGGCACGCCGTGGGCGTCCTGAGAATCAACGCAGAAACGCCCCGGAGTTCACAGCTCCGGGGCGTTTCGCGCGGCTATTCCGCTGGGTACTTCACAGGCTCAGGCGGTCCTTCACGATCGCGGCCAGCCGCTCGGCGACCTCGTGGGCCCGCTGATCGGTCTCGGCCTCGACCATCACGCGCACCAGCGGCTCGGTGCCCGACGGCCGCAGCAGCACACGGCCCGAGGTGCCCAGCTCCTGGGACGCCGCCGTCACGGCCGCGTTCACCTCGGGGTCGATGCCGGCGCGCGTCTTGTTCACGCCGGGCACGTTGATGAGCGCCTGCGGCAGCCGCCGCATCACCGCGCCCAGATCGCGCAGCGAGCGGCCCGTCCGGACCATCCGCGCAGCCACGTGCAGCGCCGTCAGGACGCCGTCGCCGGTCGTCGCGAACTCGCTCATGATCACGTGCCCCGACTGCTCGCCGCCCAGCGCGAAGCCGTTGGCGTTCATCGACTCGAGCACGTACCGGTCGCCCACCTTGGTCTGGTCGACCCGGACGCCGTTCTCGCGCATCGCGTTGATGAAGCCCAGGTTGCTCATGACGGTCGCCACGACGGTGTCGGAGTGCAGGCCCTTCCGCTCCTTGAGGGCGAGGGCCAAGATCGCCAGGATCTGATCCCCGTCGATCACGTTGCCCTCGGCGTCCACCGCCAGGCAGCGGTCGGCGTCGCCGTCGAACGCGAAGCCGACGTCGGCGCCGTTCTCCACGACCGCCTTCTTCAGGTCGCCCATGTGGGTCGACCCGCAGCGGTCGTTGATGTTCAGGCCGTCGGGCTCGGCGTGGATGGAGAGCACCTGGGCGCCCTGCGCCTCGAAGGCAGCGGGGCCCGTCATGGAGGACGCGCCGTTGGCCGTGTCGAGCACGACCTTGAGGCCCTCGAGGCTGGAATCGGCACCCAGCGACGCGACGAGGTGCGCCACGTAGGCCTCGATGGCCCCCGGATCCTCCGTCACGCGCCCGACGCCGCCACCCGTCGGCCGCTGCCACTCCTCGCTCATGCGCTGCTCGATCTCGTCTTCCAGATCGTCGTCGAGCTTGACCCCGCCGCGGCTGAAGAACTTGATGCCGTTGTCGGGCATCGGGTTGTGGCTGGCCGAGAGCATGACCCCGAGGTCGGCCCCGGTGTGGTTGACGAGGAACGCGGTGCCCGGCGTCGGGACGACCCCGAGCCGCACCACGTCGACGCCCGCCGACGCGAGGCCGGCTACCACGGCTGCCTCCAGGAACTCCCCGGACGCCCGCGGGTCGCGGGCCACGAGGGCCAGCGGCCGATGGCCGGCGAAGGCGCCGGAGTCGCCCAGCACGCGGGCGGCCGCCACCGAAAGCTCGAGCGCGAGTTCGGCGGTCAGGGCCTCGTTGGCCCGGCCCCGAACGCCATCCGTACCGAAGAGGCGCGCCATGGCCGGATCAGCGCTTGGAGTACTGAGGAGCCTTGCGGGCCTTCTTGAGGCCAGCCTTCTTGCGCTCCTTGGCCCGGGCGTCGCGGGTCAGCAGGCCGGCCTTCTTCAAGGCCGGACGGCTCGCCTCGGTGTCGATGCCGTTGAGCGCGCGGGCGATCGCGAGGCGCAGCGCGCCGGCCTGGCCGGTGAAGCCGCCCCCGACGATCTTCGCGATCACGTCGTAGTTGCCCTCGACGGCCGCCGTGACGAAAGGCTCGTTGATCGTCTGCTGATGCAGCTTGTTCGGGAAGTAGTCGTCGAGCGAACGACCGTTGATCGAGAAGTTGCCGGACCCGGGCACGAGCCGCACGCGGGCGACCGCCTCCTTACGGCGTCCGGTCGCAGCGCCGGGCGCGACGACCGCCGGGCGCTCGCCCGGCGTCGCGGACGACGGCGTCGCCTCGGAGCGGTACGCGATCTCGCGATCGGACTCGTCGGTGAACGGGGTCACCTCGTCGGTGGTCTCGGTGTTCTGCTCGTCAACGGTGTCAGTCACGGTGTTTCCTTGGGTCACTGGGCGATCTGGGTGATCTGGTACGGCTGCGGCTGCTGCGCGGCGTGCGGGTGCTCGGGGCCGGCGTAGACCTTCAGCTTCTTCATGAGCTTGCGGCTCAGCTTGTTCTTCGGGAGCATCCCCCACACGGCGCGCTCGACGGCGTGCCGCGGGTCGGACTCGAGCAGCTCGCCGTACGACACGGACTTGAGGCCGCCCGGACGCCCGCTGTGCCGGTAGGCGCGCTTGTCGGTCGCCTTGTGACCGGTGAGGGCGATCTTGGAAGCGTTCACGACGACGACGAAGTCGCCCGTGTCGACGTGCGGAGCGAAGGTCGCCTTGTGCTTGCCGCGCAGGAGCGTGGCCGCGGTCACCGCGAGGCGCCCGAGAACGACGTCTTCGGCATCGATCACATGCCAGGCCCTGGTGATCTCGCCAGGCTTAGGGCTGTACGTAGACACGGTCGTTGACCATCTTCCATGATTGAGGACTTCGATTCTGCGATGCGCGGGACCGACGAGGGGTCGGCACACCACAGCGCAACAGCGGTTTAGATTACCCTGCGGCCCGGCGGCGGTCAAAACGAGCCGGGCCCGCGGCGTCCGGCCTGGTGGGCGGCGCGTCCGGCCTTGCCCGGACACGCTCGACCAAAACGGACGAACCACGCCGCGTCGAGACCCGACGGTGGCAAGGTAGCGCCATGAGTTCGAAGGTGAACAATCCGATGATCCAGGTGAACAGTCCGGATGATGTGCGCAACGTCGTGTTGATCGGTAACGCGGGGTCAGGGAAGACCTCGTTGTTCGAACAACTCCTGCGGGCGCGCGTCCCCGGCTACAGGGGCGAGAAGGACGACGCGGAGCGCCTTTCTCAGCTCTATCTCGCGTCGCTGCAGACCGGCGACGTCTTCGTCAATCTGTTGGACGCCCCCGGTCACCCCGACTTCGTCGGAGAGCTGCGAGCGGGCATCCGGGCGGCAGACGCGGCGATCTTCGTCCTGAGCGCGGCCGACGGCATCGACGGCGCGGCCCGCGCCCTGTGGGAGGAGTGCGCGGAGGCGGACCTGCCACGCGTGATCGCGCTCACCAAGATGGACGCCGCCCACACCGACTTCGACACCGTCGTCGAAGAGGTGAAGGACGCCTTCGGCGAAGGCGTCTTCCCGATCCACGTCCCGGTCGGGTCGGGCACCGAGATCGACGGGACGGTCGGCGTCTTGTCGCGGCGGTTCCGCGACTACTCGGCGTCCGGCGAGCCGGTGCTGCACGAGGGCGACGCGGGCCACGACGACCTGCTCGAGGAGCACCGCGGGCCGCTCATCGAGGGGCTGATCCAGGAGGCCGAGGACGACGACCTCATGGAGTCCTACCTCGGCGGCGAAGAGCCGACGCGTGAGTACCTCGTGCACGACCTCATGAAGGCGACCGCGACGGCGCGGCTGTTCCCGGTGGTGCCGGTGACGACCGTCAAAGGCGTCGGCACCGAGGAGTTGCTGTCGCTCATCGCGCAGGGGTTCCCGACGCCGAGCCTGCACCCGAACCCCGAGGTGACCCGCCTCAACGGCGACGTCGAGGCGTCCGTCTCCGACCCGGCCGCGCCGCTGGTGGCGCAGGTCATCCGGACGACCACGGACCCGTTCGCCGGACGCCTGTCCATGGTCCGCATCTTCTCGGGCACGCTGCACGCCGACGAGACGGTGCATGTCTCGGGGCACCGCAGCCACTTCCTCGGCAAGGAGGACGGGGCGCACCCCGACCACGACAACGAGGAGCGCATCGGCCAGGTCCAGCAAGCCGTGGGCACCGAACTGAAGCCGAAGGCGTCCGCGATCGCCGGGGAGATCGTGATGCTGCCGAAGCTGACCACCGCGGAGACCGGCGACACGATCTCGGCGAAGGACTCCCCCGGCGTCGTGCCCAACTGGAAGATGCCGGAGCCGCTGCTGCCGCTCGCGATCAGGGCGGCGTCCCGCAACGACGAGGACAAGCTGTCGGGCGCGCTGCAGCGCCTCGCGGTGGAGGACACGACGGTGCGGCTGGCGCGGGGGGCGTCCGATCAGTTGGTGCTCTGGACGACCGGCCAGGCGCACGCCGACCTGCTGCTGAACCGGCTGCGCGACCGCTACGGGGTGAACGTGGTGGCCGAGGACGTGAAGATCCCGCTGCGGGAGACGTTCGTCGCGAAGGCGGACGCGCTCGGGCGGCACGTGAAGCAGTCCGGCGGGCATGGGCAGTACGCCGTGTGCAACATCACGATCGAGCCGCTGGAGCGCGGCGGCGGGTTCGAGTTCGTCGACAAGGTGGTGGGCGGCGCGGTGCCGCGGCAGTTCATCCCCTCGGTCGAGAAGGGCGTGAAGTCGCAGCTCGAGAAGGGCGTCATCGCGGGCTACCCGATGGTGGACGTGAAGGTGACGCTCTACGACGGCAAGTCGCACTCGGTGGACAGCTCCGACATGGCGTTCCAGCTTGCCGGGGCGGCGGCGCTGAAGGAGGCGGCGTCCGACCGGTCGCGCGTGGCGCTGCTGGAGCCGATCGACGAGGTGACGATCACCGTCGGCGAGGAGTACATGGGGGCGGTCATGACCGACCTGTCCGGACGCCGCGGCCAGATGCTCGGCACCGATTCGGTCGACCGCAAGGCGATCATCCGGGCGCTCGTCCCGCAGGCCGAGCTGTCCCGCTACTCGGTGGACCTGCGCGGCATCGGGCACGGCTCCGGCACGTTCACCCGCGAGTTCCACGGGTACGAGTTGCTGCCGCAGAACCTGGCCGACAAGTACGCGGCCAAGGAGTGAGGGGCATCCGCAGGGCGAACCAGTGACGCGGCGGGCGGCGGGCCAATCGGCCCGCCGCCCGCTTGTTCGCCCCCGGCCGGACGCCTCAGGACGCCTGCGCCACGAACTCCAGGACGCCGTCGACGACCATCTGGACGGCGATCGCCGCGAGCAGCATGCCCGCGACGCGGGAGAGCAGCGTCGTGCCCGCGTCGCCCAGAACCCGCCTGATCACCGACGCGAACCGCAGGAACAGCCAGACGGCGAGCATCGCGGCGGCCAGCGCGCCGCCGACGGTCACGTAGCCGAGCGTGTCGTGGGCCCGGTCGACGGCGAGCATCATCGCGACGATCGACCCGGGGCCGGCGAGCAGCGGGATGCCGAGCGGCACGACGGAGACCTGCGCTCGGGCGGTGGCGTCGGCGTTGATCTCGCCGTCGGATTGGCCCATGAGCATCTGGTAGGCGACCAGCGCGAGCAGAAGCCCACCCGACACCTGCAGCGACGCGACGGTGATGTGCAGGTAGGAGAGGATCTGGCGTCCGAACACCGCGAACCCCACGATCACCCCCAGCGCGACGAGTGTCGCGCGCCACGCGATCGACGCGCGCTCGGCGGGGGTGTGGCGGCGCGTCAGCCCGAGGAAGACGGGCAGCAGCCCGGGCGGGTCGAGGATGACGAACAGGGTGAAGAACGTCGAGAAGAACAGGTGCGCGTCGAACACGCCGTCAGGCTAGCTGGCGCGAAGAATCTTCGGCGAGTCGGGGCGTCCGCGCGAAAAGGGACGGCCGCCCGGCCGAGGGGCCGGACGACCGTCAGAATCGGGGTGCCGATGAGGTCGGACGCCGCCGCGCGGCCGGGGCCGCAGGGACCGGCTTACAGCGAGTGCAGCGGGCGCATGCCCAGCGGGATGGAGTCGGTGTCGACGATGCGCTTGCCGAACGGGAACGCGCAGACGGGGATCATCTTGAGGTTCGCGACCCCGAGCGGGATGCCGACGATCGTGGCGAACTGCGCGACGGCCGTGCCGATGTGGCCGATCACGAGCCACCAGCCCGCGATGACGAACCACAGGACGTTCATGATCGCCGAGCCGGCGCCCGCGGTCGGGCGCGCCACGACCGCCTTGCCGAACGGCCACAGCGCGTAGGCGGCCATGCGGAACGATGCGATGCCCGCCGGGATCGTGACGATCAGCAGGCAGGCGAGCAGCCCGGCGGCGAAATAGCCCAGCGCGAGCCAGATCCCTCCGGTCACGAGCCAGACGATGTTGAGCAGGGTGCGCATGGGGGCGTCCTTTCGAGCGGGTCGAGTGTGCGTCCCATGGAACCACGACGGGGGTCGTTTCACACCCGGGACGCCCCCGGCGCGGCCCTGGGGTGGGGTGCTCCTGATCACCCCGCGGTGCCGGATAGCTCGAACGCCTGGAGCGTTGCGGAACGCCCGCAGCGTTTCCACAACGCCTGCAGTAAACCGCGCAACGCCTGCAGCGTTTCCGCAACGCCTGCCTTAATCGAGAACGCTGCCTTACGTAAGGCAGCGTTGCGGCCGGAGCCCGGCGTTTCGAGAACGCCTGCAGCGTTTCGAGAACACCTGCAGCGTTTTGGCCCGAACCCGCGCCGACCGCGTCCACAGGGGCATGACACCCCCTCGACATGGACGCGGACGGATCTAGAATCCCTTCGCCAGCCGTACTAGGGGGAACGCCGATGACGCGGGAGCATCCAGGGGTCCTGAGCCCATCGTCGCGGGTCAAGGAGTTCTACGCGCACCCCGTCGGGCGCGACCTGGTCGACAAGCTGCTCACCGCCACCGGACGCTCGCGCCGCTGGGTCACGAACCCCCTCGTCGGCAACATGCGCCTCTCGACGGTCGGGTTCCTCGCCCGCCCGCTGACCGGCCCCGGGCTGATCGACGCGCTGCTCCGCCTGGCGAACGTCGAGCCCGACGCCCCGTCGTCGGCGCCGGCGGCGTCCGACGAGCATCGGGACGCCTGGTGGAAGCAGGCGGTCTTCTACCAGGTCTATCCCCGCAGCTTCGCCGACTCCGACGGCGACGGGGTGGGCGACCTGGGGGGCGTCCTGGAACATCTGGACCATCTGTCGTCCCTCGGGGTCGACTGCCTGTGGCTGAACCCGATCTTCGCGTCCCCGAACGCCGACAACGGCTACGACATCAGCGACTACCGCGCGGTCGACCCGCGCATGGGGACGCTCGACCAACTGGACGCCCTCATCGCCGGCTGCCACGAACGCGGCATGCGGATCATCCTCGACCTGGTGGTGAACCACACGTCCGACCAGCACCCGTGGTTCCGGGAGGCGATCGCCGACCCGACCGGGCCCTACGGCTCGTACTACTACCTGGTCAAGCCGGACGCCGACCATCCGGACGACCCGCCCAACAACTGGGAGTCCGCCTTCTCGGGGCCCGCCTGGCGCTGGTTCCCCGAGGCCGGACGCTGGGTGCTGCACCTCTTCTCCCCCGGCCAGCCCGACCTCAACTGGGAGAACCCGCGCGTCCGCGACGAGGTCGTCGACATCTGCCGGTGGTGGTTCGACCGCGGCATCGACGGCTTCCGCATGGACGTCATCAACTTCATCTCCAAGATGCCCGGCCTGCCCGACGGCCACCAGTTCGTCGGCGAGATGGTGCAGATCGCCGGCGTCGAGCACTACTTCTACGGGCCGCGCCTGCACGAGTACCTGCGCGAGCTGCGCTCCCGCGCGTTCGCCGCCCCCGACCTGGACGAGCCGAAGGTGATGGTGGGCGAGGGCCCGGGCATCGGCATGGAGACCGGACGCCTGCTCACCGGCGCCGACCGCGGCGAGCTCGACCTCGTGTTCAGCTTCGACCATCTCGTCTCCGCCGGGAACTCCCGCTTCGACGACTACCGCTACGACCTCGACTGGTACAAGCAGTACCTCGTCGAGTACGCCTCGCGGCTCGGCCCGGGCGACTGGATGACCCTCTACGTCGACAACCACGACAACCCGCGCATGCTGTCGAAGATCAACCCCGAGCCCCAGCACCGCGTCGCCCTCAGCAAGCTGCTCGGCACCCTGCTGCTCACCCTCCGCGGCACCCCCTTCCTCTACCAGGGGCAGGAGATCGCGGCCGTCAACCAGCCCTTCGCCGCCATCGACGACCTCCGCGACGTCGATTCGCTCCGCCGCTACCAGACCCTCCTCGACGAGGGCGTGGACGCCGACGCGGCGTGGACGCAGGTGCTCGCCAGCTCGCGCGACCACGCGCGCGTCCCGATGCGCTGGGACGCCTCCCCCGGCGGCGGCTTCACCACCGGGACGCCGTGGATCGTCCCCGCCGAAAAGACGCCCGGCTTCAGCGTCGCCGAGCAGGAGGACGACCCCGACTCGGTGCTCAACCACATCCGTGCGCTCACGTCGCTGCGCCGCTCGTCGGAGGCCCTGCGGCTCGGCGACATCGAGTTCGTGCACCCCGAGCTCCCGCACTACTTCGCCTGGTACCGCACCCACGGCGACGAGCGCTGGTTCATCGA
>NZ_JBDHZL010000109.1:0-9098 GCF_039811905.1 Nigerium sp.
TTCATCGTCGCCAAGCACCGCAACGGCGCCACCGATGTGATCCCGGTGGCGTTCCAGGGATCCTTGAGCCGCTTTGTAGATATGCAGCGGTAGAGGCTTGTTGTCCGAGGACAAAGATCGTCCACGGGACGCACGCCCGTCCCCAACAAGGGCACCCTGGGCCGGCTAAGAGCTGTGCGGGATAGGAGGAGACACCGCCGTGCGCTCGCGGAACTTTGGCGACGCGCTGTCGTGGCTCCTTCATCTCGCCAACGCTGCATGAGAGCCTCCTCATATAACAACTTGGTTTCGCTTCCGCCGCCAGCGCAGGCGGCGGAGACAACGCGTCCATTGCGCTCGATCTCGACGACCAACGGAAGGGTCCGACCATGGCCACTCTCGACTACGCCACTCTCCGATCCGCAGCGGAGGGCAGCCACGTCGCCCTGCGGTGCCGCACCGAACTGCAGCCCGCCGGCGGCCCCGGCGACAAGGTGTTCCCGTCAACGTATGGCGTCCCCGCTAGCGCGAAAACGCGATACGCCACCGAGACCTATCGCGAAGATGGCGTCGAGAAGCTCCGCGTCCTGCTGAGCTCGGTCGCTGATGGGGCAAACCGTCACGAGATGGCACTCCTCGAAGCGCTGGCAGAACACGACGTCGCTTTCCCGAACCCCTTCGTCGACTTCAGCGTGGACGAGGAGCTGGTGGATCTCGGCTCAATCTCCGCGCTCCAGGCTCCGCATCGTCTCGCCGACGCCATCTTCCGTGATTCGCTTCTCGACGGAACCTTGTTCCGACTCAGTGATCTGGGCCGCCGAATCACGGACGCCACCCCGAACGCCGCCACGGCTCTTTTCCTGGCCAATCCGGTCGCGCTGCTGATGGGCATGTGGGACTCGACCGGGCCCAAGGGCGGTCTTGGCTCGAAGTTCCAGCGGGCGTTCGTTTCCGAAATCGTGGGGTGGGACGCAGAACTGGGCGTCAAAGTGGGCAGCCGCATCGACCCGCTCCAGATCGAACGTGCCGCGGCCGTGGTCTACGAGCACGCCGACCCCGATCAGGGCTGGACGCTTGACCCCGCCGAGGCTCGCCGCGAGAAGGGGAAGCTTGTCGCGGTTGGCTCTAAGGGCGAGCTTGGGCGGCCGTCCGCGATCAACCATGGCAACGTGACGCCGTCGATCGACGAACAGGCCGGTGGAGTCACGATCCAGAAGGCGGTCCAGACGACCGTCCTGTCGCTGGCGGCCCTGCGCAAGCTGCACTTCCCCACGGACGCTGCCGGCAACGCCCTTTCCGGCAGCGATCGGCGCGGGGCGGAGGCTGCTGCACGCACGGCCATCGCGGCTTTGGGCGTCGCCGCGATCGCCTATCAGCGTGAACACGACTTCGACCTGCGCTCTCGCTGCCTCCTCATCCCCACCCACCAGACTGTCCTCGAGTTGCTCGCGCGTGACGGCAGCGAGCCGCTGGCGTTCGAGGTCGAGACCGCTGCCGCATCATCGCTGCTGGCTGAGTCTGCGCAAGCCTGCGCAGACTACGGGCTCGCTTGGCCGACCGAGCCCATCCGCCTTGAGCCGACCCCCAAGCTCGTCGAACTGATCAAGCGCAGCCGCTCGCAACTGCGAGAGCAGCCCGCTGACGCGGATGTGAACGAGGGTGTCTGATGCTCGCCATCGAGGTCGAGTTTCTGACGGGGCGCTACGTCGCCGCGCAGCATGACGACCGTGACGCTGCCGAGTGGCCTCCGCATCCGGCGCGGTTGTTCTCGGCGCTTGTGGCGGAGTGGGGAGCCGCCCCAGAGCCTGCGGAAGCCGAAGCGACCCTCCTGCGCGAGCTAGAGAAGCTAGGGCCGCCACTTCTCGTCGCCGAGGAAGCCCAGCACCGCGGCACTGTCACCCACTATGTGCCCGTCAACGACACCTCCCTGGTCGGCTCGAAGCTGTGGTCGCGGTGGGAGAAGGCCGAGCAGGCGCACGCCACCCTCGCCGAACCTGGTGCGACAGCTCGGGTGCGCGCGAAGGCGTCCCGCGACCTCGCGAAGGCGAAGGACGTCACCTCACTCATCACCGGCACGCCAACGGGCCAGACCGCCGAGCTCCTGCCGGAGCATCGTCCCAAGCAGGCCCGGACGTTTCCGTCTGTGACCTTGACCCCGGGCCCAGACGGCCGCTGCACCGTGACCTTTCAATGGCCCGACGCCCACCTGGCCGGCGCCGAACGCCTGGCGCTCGACGGCCTGCTGTCGCGTGTCACGCGCCTGGGCCACACGTCGTCGCTGGTGACCTGCCGCGCCCTAGCGATAGACGGAACTGAGCCGTCGTACCGACCGGCGGCCCGGATGCTCGCCACCCATCGGCTACGCACGGTCTCCGAGGGCCAGTTCGAGGCGCTCGTCGGCGAGCATCACCGCCACAGAGGGAGTTCACCACGCTCGCTTCCCTCCACCATCACGCCTTACACGATCGAACGTCTGGGCGCCCAGAAACCTCCAAGCGCCGCGACGTCTGGCACGTGGGTAACATACGAAGCCGCACCACGGCTGAGCGGACGTGCCCTCGCCAACCTCACTGGGGCGGTGCGGGCGGCGATCGAAAGCTCCGTTTCCGCAGAAGACTCTGCGGCGGTGCACGAGGTACTCGTGGTGGGGCTCCCCAATGTCGGACACCCCTACGCCACCGGGGATCTGTTGGGCGTCGCAGCCCTGATTCCTCGAGATAGCAGCCGGGCGGACCGCGACGCAGCCCTTCGGGGCATCGGACGAGGCCTCGGTGACGTCGCCGCCGTGCCCGTCGGGGCGACGTGCGTGGAGGTCACACGGCGAACGGCCCCCGATCTCGCGACGCTGACCCGGGAACGGTGGTCGGGCCCGGCCACCACCTGGTTCACGGCCACACCGCTGGTGGTGGCGGGGCACCCCGCTCGACGACTCTCAAACGCCGGCTTCAACGCGTGGACAGCGGGCTGGATCGCCGAATCCTGCCATCGAGCCGGTCTGCCTACCCCGGTCGACGTGGCGGTGTCGCTCGATCCACTCCTTGCCGGCGCACGTCCCGTGCGGGCTTATCCCCGCGTCGCCCACGAGGGCCGCGTCCGTCGGCTGGTGCATGCGCGCATCGCGTTCCCGAGCCCGGTCCTCGGGCCTGTTCTGGTGGGTGGCGGACGCCATGCCGGCTTCGGCCTGCTTTTCCCTGGAAAGGATGACCGTGCCTGATATTCGTGGCGAGTTTGAGGAGTTCTTCCTGGAGGCGTGGGGAGTTCGCCCTTTCAACTGGCAGGTCGACCTGGCTGAGGAGGTCGTCGCAGAGGGAGGCTGGCCGGACGTCATCGATCTCCCAACGGGGGCAGGAAAGACGTCGGTGCTCGACATCGCCGTTTTCACGTTGGCCCATCACCCCGCCCGCATGCAGCGACGGATCGCTTTCGTCGTCGACCGACGAACCATCGTCGACCAGACGGCTCGCCGGGCCTTTGACTTGGCCGATCGCCTGAGCAGCGCCGAGCGCGCGGGCCGGGACACGGCACTCGGCCGAGTCGCTCGGTCGCTGGCTGCCCTGTCGGGCACCGGCGTCCCGCTCGACACCGGCCGCCTGCGCGGCGGGGCCGCCGCCCCGCCAATAGGCCCGAGCGAGTGGCTTCGCTGGCCCGACCAGCCGGCCGTCATCGTGTCGACCGTGGATCAGTTTGGCTCGCGGATGCTCTTCCGTGGGTACGGGGTCTCGCCCGGGATGCGCTCGGTACACGCGGGATTGACCGGGATGGACACGCTCGTCCTGTTGGACGAGGTGCACCTCAGCACAGCGCTGGTCGACACGCTCGATGCGGTGCAAGCCGCCCAGGCCACGCATCCGTCGCTGCCGGGGGCTCGTCCCCTGCGTGTCGTGCAGATGTCGGCGACGCCAGTGGGGGAGCCGCAGCAACGCTTCCCGGCTAGCCGGAGTCTCATCGAATCAGATCCGGCGCTCGCCCCGCGGATCCTGGCGCGTAAGAACTGCCAGTTGGTACCGCGCATCGGCAAGCCGAAACAACCAGCCGAGCAAGCCTGGGCGGCGGCGGCCCCCCAACTCGTCGACCGTCTCGGACTTACCGACGGCGTCGTGGGAATCGTCGTCAACCGTGTGGCCACGGCTGTCGCCGTGAGCGCCGCTCTTCAAGCCCACGGCCTCGAGACGGCGCTCGTCACGGGCCGCATGCGGCCCTACGAGCGGGCCACCGTCGATGCCACGGCCGCCCACTGGGCAGACCCGGCGCGAGAGGAAGCCCCCGGGGTTAAGGTCGTCGTGGCGACGCAGTGCATCGAGGTAGGCGCCGACTACAGTTTCGACGCCCTGATCACCGAGATTTGTCCGCTGTCGTCTCTGAAACAACGGCTGGGACGCCTTGACCGCCGCGGTGAGCGCGCCGCGTCCGGTCGCCCGAGTTCTGCTCTCGTCGTGGCGACAGTCGCTCAGCCCGATCCTGATCCGATCTACGGCGATGCGCTCAGCGCCACGTGGGTCGCGTTGGAGACCCGCTTCGCGGGCTCGGTGTTCGACGGGGGGCCGCTGTCGAACGACCTCGCCCACCTTGGGCCCGATGTCGATGTGCCTCCCACGCGTGCCGCCGTCCTGATGCCCAGCGACCTGGAGGATCTCGCCGACACGAGCGCCGGGCCCTCCCTCAGCGAGAAGGTTGACGCACTCCTCCACGGTTTCCGGGAGCCGAACGCCGACGTGAGCCTCGTCTGGCGCTTCGACGTCGCTCCGCCCGCTCCCGAACCCGGCTCAGAGCAGATCGAGCCGACCGAGTGCATTCTCACCGCGCTGCCCGCCTTCCCTCCCGAGAAGCTCGACGTGCCCGTCGTCGCGGTGCGTCGTTGGCTGGCTGGGGTCCAGGCGAGCCCGGTCGCCGATGTGGACGCGCCCGCGGACTCGTCGACGGACGCATCATCCGGCCGGCGCGCGTGGCGCATGGATGAGGGGCGGGCCGTGTCTGTCGGAGCGACCGAGCTCCACCCTGGTGACGTCCTCTACGTCCCGTGCTCATACGGCGGGCTGAGGGGCGGCGCGTGGGATCCCACGGCGACCACGGACGTTCCCGACGTCGGCGACGAGGTGGCTCGGGAACTGAATTGGGTGGCGCTGCGGCCCCGCGATGATTCGCCCTGGCGCGTGCCGGATCTCGATGAGGAATCCGCGCCCGGGACGCGAGCGGCTTTCGCGGCCGAGGCCGCCCGCATGACAGCAACCACTGCCTCAGCAACAGCCACAGTGTCGACGCAGGACATTGTGCTGTACGGCGACCGGTGGGCCGTCGTCCGACCGGGGATTCGCGCGCTGGACGGTCGAGACGACACCAACTCGCACCTCGGCGTCCGCGTCAGCTTGAGGGATCATCTTCGCGGCGTTGGACGGACGGCCCGCCTGCTCGCCGAACGGTGCGGCCTGCCAGAGGCGCTGGCATCCGACCTGGAGCTGGCCGGGCACCTCCACGATCTCGGCAAGGCAGACGATCGCTTCCAACTCAGCATTGTTGGCGATCCCGTGAAGCTGGCGTTGGAGCCCGAGTTGATGGCGAAGTCCGGACACCACCGGCCGCACCGCCGGACCGGGGACCCAGAGACCGACTACCCCCTTGGGACGCGCCACGAGTTCCTGAGCGTGGCGCTGGCAGAATCCAACCTTTCGACGCTGGCTGATGCGCACGACCCGGACTTGGTGCTGCACCTCGTGCTCAGCCATCACGGCCAAGGTCGCCCCTGGCCCGTCATCGTCCCCGACCCGAGCCCCCGTCTGGCGTACGTCACACACGAGGGGTTCGCCTTGGAGGCGTCCACTCGTCTCGCCGACGACTTCGGGGCGGTCGCCTGTCAGCGATTCGAGCGGCTCGTTGCCCGCTACGGGCATCACGGGCTGGCATGGCTCGAGGCAGTCTTCCGGCTCGCGGATCACCGCCGCAGCGAAGTAGAAGCCGCGCCTGAGGAGGTGGAAGCATGAGTCCCGTGCCTCTCGACGGGCTGGATGGCCGCAACCCGCTCGCCTATTTCGCGGCACTGGGATGCCTGTCCGCAGTCAGTCGGATGCTGCCCGAGCGGGATGTGCAACTCAGTTGGCGCCCCGGTCCCCTTCCCCGGCCAGTCCTCCACGGAGACGGCCTTGACCCGGACGAGGTCGTCCGTCTTCTCGACCGGGACCGGGTGGTGTGGCACGGCGCCGCCGCGTTGACGTTCGACGGGTTGAGTGATGTGAAGCTGGACGCCGACCAACAGCGGCGCTATCTGGAGGCGTGCCGCAACGCGCCCGATCAGGGCCGTAGCGCAGCGCTCGCTGCCGCTCTTGTGGCGGAAGGCGCGTTCGCGTCCACAAGCGGCGGCGGTAAGCCCACCGACCTCCACTTCACGGCCGGAAACCAGAAGTTCCTTGTCATCGCACGCCATCTGCAGCAGCACGTGACGGAGGCGGACCTTCGCGAGGCGGCGTTCGGCCCCTGGCGTTACGGGCGATCGCTGCCCACATTCGGCTGGGATCTCAGCGACGACAGGGTGTACGCCTACGGCTTCTCCGACCCGGCCAAGACCACCAAGAACACAGTGCCGGGGGCGGATTGGCTGGCGCTCGTCGGCCTCTCCGCCTTCCCCGTCCGCCGTGCCGCAAACAGAGCGATTCCGCCGGGAGCGTCAGGAACCTGGAAAGTGGGTCTCTTCCGCTGGGGCGTGTGGGAGGTCCCGCTGACCTGGGGCGCAGCACGGGCGCTCATTCGGGTGGGGTTCGAGGCGCGGCAGGCAACGGCCATTCACGCCGGTGTTTTCCGCATCTACTCATCGCGCATCCGCCGCTCAGACCAGGGTGGTTACGGGTCGTTCTCGCCGTCCTCCGTCGAGTGGGACGCGAGCGTCGCAGGGCCTCCTCAATGACACCCCCGCCACCACCCCACCGGACGCCCCCGAACGACCGCGCGCCAGCCCGCGTGGAGGCAGTGCGATGGCGGCTTGACGCACCACAAGGCTTCCACCGGCGGAACGCTGTTTTGGCCACAGACCGCCTGCGCAAGATGGTGGTCAACGGCTTGGATGTGTCCCGCGACCCGGAGGATTTTCTGTTGGAGGGCCACAATCCCGATGCGCAGACGGCGGCACGGTGGGGGCTGCACGCGCACGCGCATTGGCTGTGGACCGAGCGTGAAGACCAGATTCTCGATCTCGCCCTATGGGTTCCCGCCGGGCTCGCGGCGGCTCAGGTCCGGCGCGTCGCCGCGGTGACGGCACTCCCAAGATACGAGTTCGAGCCGCCCGGCTACAGCGGCGGGCAGGTCCATCTGCAGGCGTTGGGCTCGGCCATGAGCGTTCTGGCCGACCTGGGTGCAGGAACGACCTCCCGAGTGTGGAGTTCTGCCACCCCGTTATTGACCACATGGCATCTGAAGAAGGGGGATGCGTGGGGCGATGTGATCCGACGCTTCCTAGATCGTGAGCTCATTCTGCGATTCGGGGACGAGGCAGCCGCGGTCGTGCAGGTGGAGATCAGCGAGACACGCGACTACCGGACGCGCCGGTGGGACGCGAAGTTCCCCGCACATCCCGCCTTTGAGGTCAATCGACTCGTTACTGATCGCCCGGTGGCGGCGCCCCTGTGCCTGGGCTCGCTCAGTCATTTTGGTTTCGGGAGGATGACGCCGGCATGACCAACGTGGTGGACTTGCCGGAACTCGTGCCGGCACGCATGGTCAATGAGTTCGCGTACTGCCCCCGCCTGTGCTATCTGGAATGGGTCCAGCAACGCTGGGAATCGAACGACGACGTTGCCGAGGGGCGCTTTCGGCATCGCTCGGTGGACGCCAAGGGGGGCGTCGCACCAAGCCCCGACCAATCGGGGCGGCCGGCGTCCACGTATTCAATGGCGCTGTCCGACCCTGGCTGGGGCCTGACGGGGGTCATCGACCGGGTCGATTTCGTCGAGGATCGCGCCATTCCGGTTGACCTGAAGAAAGGCCGCCCTCAACGCGAGGGGACGCCGTGGCCCGCCGACCGCATTCAGTCATTCTGCCAGGCGGCCCTCTTGGAGGCGGCTGGCTTCCGGGTGACGGAGAGCCAGTTGTCCTACGCCGAAGGCCGCACCAAGGTCAGCGTGCCTTGGAACGACGATGCCCGCGCCGAACTGGCGTCGGTGCTCGCCGACATGCGCACCAGGATGGGTCGTACGTCGGCCCCGCTCCCCCTCATCGACGACCCGCGCTGCCCGCGCTGCTCCCTCTCAGGCCTCTGCCTTCCCGACGAACTCAACGCCCTCTTACACCGCAGCCATAGCAAGGCGCGGCGCATTCTGCCACGCAACCCTGACGCCGCTCCGCTCTATGTCGTCGAACAGGGCGCTGTCGTCGGGGTCAAGGGCGGTCGCGTCCGCGTCACGCATCAGGGGGAGGTCCGCGCCGACGTGCGGCTCATCGACGTACTCCACCTGTGTGTGCAGGGCCACGTCCAGGTGACGACGGAAGCCCTCACCCGTCTGTGGAGCGTCGGCGCCCCGACGCTCTGGCTCAGCACCGGGGGCTGGCTCAACGGCTGGTCGCAGGCCCATCCGGGCAAGTACGTCGACCTCCGTCGCCAACAGGTCGCCCGGGCAGTGCAAGGCGGCACGGTCGCAGCGCGCATCATCGAAGGAAAAATCCGGAACCAACGCACACTGCTCCGACGCAACGCCAAGCGGATCGTTCCGCCGCCAGCGATCTCGAGCCTCAAGGAGCTTGCATCAGCCGCCGCCACCACCGATAAGACGGCCACGCTCCTCGGGCTGGAAGGCACCGCGGCCCGAATCTACTTCGCCCACTTCGCCCACATGCTCTCCGATCCGACGTGGGCGCGATCATTCCAGGAATCCGGCCGGAACCGGCGGCCTCCCACTGATCCCGTCAACGCCTTGCTCAGCTTCTGCTATTCACTGCTGGTCAAGGACTTGGTGGTCGCCTGCCTGAGCGTCGGGCTCGATCCGTACCTCGGCATTCTGCATCGGCCACGTTTTGGACGCCCATCGCTCGCCCTCGACTTGGCCGAAGAATTCCGACCGCTCGTTGCCGACTCAGTCGTGCTGCAGGTGCTCAACAATCAAGAGGTGTCTGCAGACAGCTTTGTTTCGCGCAACGCTGGG
>NZ_JBDHZL010000110.1:0-8921 GCF_039811905.1 Nigerium sp.
CGACGCCGACGCCGGCGCCGGCGTCCTGCTGCCGGAGCCGGGGGCCGACGCGGGCGAGGCGTCCACCGGGTTCGTGCATGACCCGGCGGACCCGGTCCCCACCTGCGGCGGCCCGATGCTGCTCGGGCTGCCGCACAACGCGGGCCCGCTCGACCAGCAGGAGGTCGAGCGGCGTGCGGATGTCGTCACCTTTACCGGCCCCACGCTCGACGCGCCGCTCGCCGTCGTCGGGCCGGTGCGGCTGCGCGTCTGGGTCAGCGCGGACGCCCCCGACGCCCACCTGCACGCCACCCTCGCCGACGTCGCGCCTGATGGCCGCAGCACGATCCTGACCGACGGCGTCCTGCGGCTGAGCGGACGCCGCGGGCTCGACCGCCGCGACCCCCTCACGCCCGGCGAGCCCGAGGAGGTCGAGATCGACCTGTGGGCCACCGGCAACGTGTTCCTGCCCGGCCACGCGATCCGGCTCGATCTCGCCGGGTCGAACTGGCCGCGCTACTCGGTGAGCGACCCGGCCGGCGGGCGCCCGGTCGAGATCACGCTCCACCACGACGCCGGCCACCGCAGCGTCCTGACGCTGCCCGTGCTGCCCTCCGCCGCCGTCGGCCTCTGAGGGCCGGGCGGGGGAACGATCGCCCCCGCCCGCCGGGCCTACCGGCCGCGGATCAGCGTGGCCTCCTTCGCGCCGGAGCGGTTGTCGAGGGCCACGACCATCGCCCCGAGCGGCCGCTGCGCGCGCCAGTTCGCGGCGTCCGCACGCAGCGTCACCGGGACGACCCGGTTGACGCCGACGGTCAGGTACTGGCCGTCCGACAACGCCTTCTTCCACGGGTTGTACCGTGCGGCGCCGGCGATCTCGTCGCTGAACGGACCCTCCAGCGAGTACGACGACACCTGGTAGGAGAAGTCGCCCTTGCTCTGCGTGAGCCCGAGGTCGGCGGCCTTGACGGGCAGCAGCACCGTGCTGCCGTCGGTGGGCGCGACCGTCAGATAGCCGGACGCCGCCATGCGGTTGGTCACGACCTCCTTGATGAAGACCTCCGACAGGCCGTTGGCGTCCCCGGCGCGGATCTGCCCGGAGTCGGCCGCGAACACCACGTAGTCGGGCTTGCTGTCGCCGTTGGTGTCGATGCTCACGTCGTACTCGTTCGACGCGGCGTTCGAGAACCGGTCGTGCATGGTCACCGCGAACACCAGCATCTTCTTGCCGCCGACATCGGCCGCCTGGACGCCCGCCGCCCGCAGGTCGAAGCCCGAACCCGTCGACTTCGGGTCGACGTCGTTCGCCGGGTCGGTGAGGCCCCACGTGTAGACGTCGGCCCCCGCGGCCAGCGCGCCGCCGGCGTTCGCCACCGCCACGCGGGTCTGCCCGCTCGACCGCAGTTGACCAATCGGCGTCGCCGTGATGTTCGCCGCGGCCCGGGGCACCAGCAGGTACGGCACGCGCAGCACCGTCGAGCCGGACGTCAGCCGCACGCTGCCGGATACCTCGTGGAAGCCGAACGGGTCGTTCTCGTCCACGGCCGAGCCGACGTCGCGCGAGCGGGCCGTCAGCGTCACCCGGACGGTCGCCTGCCCGCCGGCCGGCACCCGCACGGACGCCGGCGAGAACGACAACCGCGCCGGACGAGACTGCCGGGACGCCTCCTGCGCGGCCCGGAACGTCATCGCCTGCGTCCCGTGGTTCACCAGCGTGACGGTCTTCGTGCCGCGGAAGGTCCCGTTGAACTCGGCCAGTCCGAACGACAGGGAGGGCTCCTTGTACGACTCGGTTCCGGACACGTACGTGTCGCCCGTCGCGACCACCTTCGTGCCGACCGACTGCGCGGTGTCGACGAGCCCGGCCCCGCCGAGCGTCAGCCGGTACCCGCTCACCTTCGCCGGGTCGGCCGTCGACACCAGGGCGGCGGCGACGTCGGACGCCGTCCAGCCGCGGTGCGCCTGCACGGTCAGCGCGGCGATGCCCGCCACGTGCGGGGCCGCCATGGACGTGCCCGACAGGTACTGCGCGTCGGTGCCGGTGCCCACGGACGCCGAGGCGATCGACACGCCCGGCGCGCTCACGCCCGGCTTCAGGCCGGAGTCGCCGTTGCGCGGGCCGCCCGAAGAGAACGAGCCGAACCCGCGGAAGCCCGGGTTCGCCAGCCGGGACGCCGCGAGCGTCACCTGCTGCCCCGCGGCCGCGTTGACGGTCGGGCCGTCGCTCGCCTTGACGCCGAGCAGCGGGATCGTGACCTCGTACGCCTCGCCTGTGTCGGGGTTCGACGCGATCGGCCCCTCGTACGGCGGGTAGATGTCGGCGTTGTTGATCATGAGCGCGGCGTCCGCCCCGGCCTTCTGCGCGAAGATCGCCTTGGCGACGCGGGCGCAACTGCCGCGCTGCGATACCGCGATCTGGGCCGGAGCTCCGGCCGCCTTGGTGATGCCCGCCTTCGTGTAGGCCTCCTCCGAGCAGCCGAGCGCCTCGTTCTCGGGCGTCGCCGGGTCGTCGGCGAGCACGACCACCCGCAGGGGGCCGCCCGGCAGCGTCGCGCCGTTGGCGTTGATCGCGTCGACCGCGGAGCCGCCCGGCAGCGAGATCTTCGCGCCGGGGAACGTCTCCGAGGAGTCCGTCGCCGCCACCGACACCACCCCGCGCCCGGCGCCGGGCGCGCCGGTGAGGTACGGGTTCGGCCCGCTGTTGCCCGCCGAGGCGATCACCACGACGCCCGCGGCGACCGCGTTCGTGGCGGCCACCGACGTCGGGTCGTTGACCCGGCCGAAGGGCGAGCCGAGCGACATGTTGATGACGTCCATGCGGTGCTGCACGGCCCAGTCGATGGCCTCGGTCGTCACCTCGGTGGAGCCGGAGCAGCCGAACACGCGCAGCGCGTACAGGTCGGCCTGCGGGGCGGCGCCCGGCCCGACCTTCCACTGCTTCGTGGCCGTCGAGGCGTCGTAGGGGCCGGTGTAGGCCTTACCGTCCTCGGTCACGCCGCCGCCGGCGGCGGACCCGGCGACGTGGCTGCCGTGGCCCTCGCAGTCGAGCGGGTTCGGGTCAGGCTTGGGTACCGAGTTGGGCTTCGCGCCGTCGTAGTCGTCGCCGACGAAGTCCCAGCCGCCCTTCACGCGGGGGGCGTTCGGGCCGAACAGGGCCGGGTCGGCCTTCTGGGTCGAGGACGCCTTCGCCTTCTCGTACGCGGCCTTCGTGCCCGGCCCGCCGAAGTCGGCGTGCGTGTAGTCGATGCCGGTGTCGATGATCGCGACCTTGACGTTCTTGCCGGTGTAGCCCGTGTTCTTCCACACCTGCGGGACGCCGAGGAACGGCACGCTCACCGCGTTGTTGCGCGTCTGGACCTGCACGGCATGGACGCCGGCCACGGCGGACAACTGGGCGAGTTGGGGCACCTTGTTCCGCTTCACCGTGACGCGCATGCCGTTGTACGCCGACTGCATGGTGGAGCGCACCGCGCCGCCGTCGCGCTTGATCGTGCCGGCCACGGCGTCCTGCTGCTGCTTCAGGCGCGCCCGGACGCCGGCCGCCTGGCCGGACGTCAGCTCCTTCTTGGCCTTCGCCTCGACGACGGCGACGGGATCGCCGGTCAACTCGACCATGACGTCCACGGTCGACTGGTCGTCGAGGGAGCGGGGCAGGACGGAGGAGTCGATGCGTCCGGAGGAGGGCGCCGCCGCGAAGCGGCCCGCGGCGCTGCTGGCCGGGGGGCTCGCCGCCGGCTCGGCGGACGGGCTGGAACTGGGGGCTGCGTGAGCTACAGAGGGGAACGCGAGGGCGATGATGCCCGCGGCGATCAGGGTTCGGCTTCGTCGCAAGATGGTTCAGCCTTTCGGGCTTCGGGGGCGGGGGAAACGGTCCCGGTGAGCCGAACGTTATCCTTATGTGATTTGCCTGGGAAGCCGCCGGGCGGCTTTCAATCCGCGGGAATCGTTAACTGCACCGGCTTTCCCGGCCTAGCCAGCGGGGGGAGGACTCACCCGCACGGGTGGCCCGGCTGGCGCCCCCAGGCTCCGCCGGAGGGGGCCATCGAGCCGCGGTGAATCCCCTTTTCGAGGGCGCGGAAAGGCGGCCGCGTCGGTAGGCTGAGCCGCACGACAGTCTTACGCTCCGGGCGGCTCGGCGCCACCACGATCCAAGGGAGAATGCGTAGCTCATGGCCAAGATCATCTACACCCACACCGACGAGGCTCCACTGCTCGCGACGTACTCGCTGCTGCCGATCGTGGAGGCGTACACGTCCACCGCCGGGGTCGAGGTCGAGACCCGCGACATCTCGCTGGCGGGGCGCATCCGGGCGGCCGTCGCCGAGTTCCTTCCCGAGGATCAGCGGGCTGCCGACGATCTGGCCGAACTCGGCGAGCTCGCCAAGACCCCCGAGGCGAACATCATCAAGCTGCCGAACATCTCGGCGTCCATGCCGCAGTTGAAGGCCGCGATCAAGGAGTTGCAGGAGAAGGGGATCGCCGTCCCCGACTACCCCGACGATCCGAAGACCGACGACGAGAAGAAGATCCGCGCGGCCTACGACTCCGCCAAGGGCAGCGCGGTCAACCCGGTGCTGCGTGAGGGCAACTCCGACCGGCGGGCGCCGATCGCCGTGAAAAACTACGCGCGCAGCCACCCGCACTCGATGGGCACCTGGTCGCCCGACTCGAAGACCAACGTCGCGACGATGGACGCCGGCGACTTCCGCCACAACGAGAAGTCGGTCGTCGCGCCCGAGGAGACGACGGTCACGTTCCAGTTCGTCGGGCCCGAGGGCGAGGTCACGCCGCTGAAGGAGAACCTGAAGCTGCTGCCCGGCGAGGTCATCGACGCGACCGTGATGCGCGCGTCCGCGCTCGACAAGTTCCTGGCCGCGCAGGTCCAGCGGGCGAAGGACGAGGGCATCCTCTTCTCGACCCACCTCAAGGCGACGATGATGAAGGTCTCCGACCCGATCATCTTCGGCCACGTGGTGAAGGCGTTCCTGCCGCGCACGTTCGAGTTGTACGGCGACGACATCGCCAAGGCGGGCCTGTCGCCCAACAACGGTCTGGCGTCGCTGTACGCGGGGCTGGAGGCCCTCGGTGGCGGCGGCGAAGAGATCCTGGCCTCCATCAAGAACGACCTCGAGGCCGGCCCCGACCTCGCGATGGTCAACTCCGACAAGGGCATCACGAACCTCCACGTGCCCTCCGACGTGATCGTCGACGCGTCGATGCCCGCCATGATTCGCATCGGCGGCAAGATGTGGGGCGCCGACGGGCAGGAGCACGACACCCTCGCCGTGATCCCCGACAGCAGCTACGCGGGCATCTACCAGGCCGTCATCGACGACTGCCGCGAGCACGGCGCGTTCGACCCGTCGACGATGGGCTCGGTGCCGAACGTCGGGCTGATGGCCCAGAAGGCCGAGGAGTACGGCAGCCACGACAAGACCTTCGAGATCGCCGAGCGCGGCAAGGTGCGGGTCGTCACCGCCGAGGGCGAGGTGCTGTTCGAGCACGACGTCGACCCGGGCGACATCTGGCGCGCCTGCCAGGCGAAGGACGCCGCGATTCAGGACTGGGTGAAGCTCGCGGTCACGCGTGCCCGCCTGTCGAACACGCCGGCCGTCTTCTGGCTCGACCCCGAGCGCGCCCACGACCGCAACATGGCGGAGAAGGTGAAGACCTACCTCGCCGACCACGACACCGAGGGCCTCGACATCCGGATCATGTCTCCGGTGGAGGCGACGAAGTTCTCGATCGAGCGCATTCGCCGCGGTGAGGACACGATTTCGGTCACCGGCAACGTGATCCGTGACTACAACACCGACCTGTTCCCGATCCTCGAGGTGGGCACGTCGGCGAAGATGCTGTCGATCGTCCCGCTCATGGCGGGCGGCGGCCTCTTCGAGACCGGCGCCGGCGGCTCGGCCCCGAAGCACGTGCAGCAGCTCGTCGAGGAGAACTACCTGCGGTGGGATTCGCTGGGCGAGTACTTCGCGCTCGCCGAGAGCCTGCGGCACCTGGGCCGTACGGACGACAACCAGCGCGCGGTCGTGCTGGCCGACGCGCTCGACAAGGCCACCGAGACCTTCCTCAACGAGAACCGTTCGCCGGCCCGCAAGGTCGGTCAGATCGACGACCGCGGCTCGCACTTCTACCTGGCCCTCTACTGGGCGCAGGAACTCGCGAAGCAGACCGAGGACGCCGAGCTCGCCACCGCCTTCGCTCCGGTCGCCGAGGCCCTCGCCGAGAACGAGGAGAAGATCACGGGCGACCTGCTCGCCGTGCAGGGCCATCCGGCCGATATCGGCGGGTACTACGTGCTCGACGACGCCAAGACCACCCAGGTCATGCGGCCGTCCGAGACGTTCAACGCGATCATCGACTCTCTGACGAAGTAGCGGTCGACACCGGGACGCCGCCCGCGCACGCGGGCGGCGTCCCGTCTGTGTCGGGCCAGTCCCATGCGACCTGGTAGAGGCCGGTCTGGGCGTCCAGGGCGGTCGCCTGCAGGCGGTCGCCGACGAGGGTGGCCTGGCCGACGGGCAGGGCGTCCCCGCGCGGAGAGCGCGCCGAGGTGTGGTGCCCGGTGGGGGCGTCCCCGTCGAACAGGACGCCCAGGCTCAGCACCCGCGTCGGCCCGGGCAGGGAGCGGCTCAGCCGGCAGGACGCCGCACCCGTCGCCCCGAAGTCGACGCGTTAAGCCAGGTGCGCGCGTTCACCCTGGCGCAGGGCGCGGGGGAGCACCACCTCGGCGATGGCGATCGGGGCGTCGGCCAGGACGCGGGCGTCCGCGATCTCGCACCCGGCCAGCGCGGAGACGGCCAGGCCGCGGGCGTCCGGGTCGGCGGCCATGGTGACGATCGGCCAGGTGCGGGCACCGTCGGCCTTGGCCTCGACGATCATCGTCGTGATCTGGTGCGTCTCGCGGTGTTGGGCGGCGATGACGAGGAGGTCCTCGACGTAGAGGCGCGTCCAGCGGCGGATCAGGTCGATCGTGGGCGCGTTGAGGGCCGCCGCCGTGGCCTCGTGGTGGGGGAGCGCCGCGAGCGGGTTCCAGGGGGCGCGCCGTCGCGTCGGCAGCGCGGGGATCAGGTGGCCGGCGGGCACGCGCAGGATGCGCTCGAGCTCGGCCACGGCGTCGAAGGAGCGGTCGCGCCACGGCCGGGAGCGGCCGGCGCGCCAGTAGCTCAGCGTCGCGACGGAGACCTCGCAGCCTGCCGCGGCGAGGTGCGCCTGGACGCGGTCGAGGGAGAGCCCGCGGTCGGTCAGGGCGGCGGCGAGGCGGTCGGCGAAGGCGTCCGGGGTTGTCATGGGCGGGTGGGGCGCTCGGCCGGGGTGTCGGCCGAGCGCCCGCGATGATCCTCCGTTCAGCCGATGGCGAGGTCGTCGAGCACGAAGCTGGTCTGTTTCGACGCGTTCTCGGTGCCGGTGAAGGCGAGGGTGACGCTGCGCCCGGCGAAGGCGCGGATGTCGACGGTCTCCTTCACCCACTGACCCTTGTTCGGGAACATGTTCGATCGGCTGCGGATCTGCGTCCCGTCCATGGTGACCGTGAGGTTGTCGACGTCGGCGGCGGAGGCGTCCTCGGCGCTGGTGATGTACATCCAGTAGCTGAGCGTCGTGGCGCCCGTGGGGACGGTGATCTGCTGGCTGATCGTGTCGGTGCGGGTGGAGCCGTAGCCGCCCAGCCACGCCTTCCAGGTGCCGGAGTGGGCGGGCGCGCCGGAGGCGTCCGTGATGACGGAGCCGCTCGGGTCGCTCCAGCCGGTCGTCCCCTGCTCGAAGCCGGGGTTGGTGATGACGTCGCCTGGCTGGGGCGTCGGGTCGGTGCCGCCGGCGACCGCCCGGACGGCCGCCGCGGCGTCCACGAGGCCCGCCCCGCAGCCGGAGCAGGATCCGGACGCCGGCCGCGCGGTCTGCTTCAGGGTCCCCTCGATCTGCGCGGGCGTGAGCGAGGGGTTCGCCGACTTCATGAGCGCGGCGACCCCGGCCACGTGCGGCGCGGCCATCGAGGTGCCCTGCATCCAGCCGTAGGTGGCGGACTCGGGCGTCCGCTGGCCGCTGTTGATCGTGGAGAGGACGCCGGAGGTCGTGCCGAGTTGCTGGTTGCCGCCGGGGGCCGTGACGTCGACCTGCGCGCCGAAGTTGGAGTAGTAGGCGCGGTTGCCGTCCGGCCCGATGGCCGCGACGGCGACGACGTTGTTGCAGTTGGCCGGGGTGACGTTCGCCACGTTCTGGGTCTCGTTGCCGGCGGCGACCACGATCGTGACGTCCCGCGCCACGAGGGCGTTGATCGCGTTCTGGTAGGCGGTGCCGCACGCGCCGGGCCCGCCGAGGCTGAGGTTGAGCACCTTGGCCGGATTGGGGTTGGCGGGGACGCCGCTCACCGGCTGCCCGCCGGCCCACATCATCGCGTCGATGATGTCGGACGACCAGCCGCCGCAGTGGCCGAGGGCGCGGGCCATGAACACCCGCGATCCGCCCGCGACGCCGGCCACGCCGACGCCGTTGTTCGTGCGGGCGGCGATCGTCCCGGCGACGTGGGTTCCGTGCCAGCTCGACGGGATGAACCGCTGGTACTGGTTGCAGGTCGTGTCGGTGGCCTCGCTCCAGTCGCCCTCGTCGGCCGGGTTGGCGTCGCGGCCGGAGCCGTCGCGCGCGATGCTGGGGTCGGTGATGAAGTCGTAGCCGGTGCCCGGGTTGAGGTCGGGGTGCGCGGTGATGCCGGAGTCCACGACCCCGACGGTGACGCCGGCGCCGGTCGAGCGGTCGAGCGCCCCGGGGAGCCGGATGCTCGTGGCGTCCGCAGAGTAGTGCCACTGCTGGGGGTACAGGGGGTCGGTCGGGGCGGCCATCGGCTGCATGAACCGGTCGACCTCCACGTTCGCGACGCCGGCCCGGGCGCGCAGGGAGCGCTGGAAGCCGGGGATCGCGGCGGCCGGAAGGTCCTG
>NZ_JBDHZL010000111.1:0-8773 GCF_039811905.1 Nigerium sp.
AACGCTGCAGGCGTTTCGGGGTGCATCTGATCGCAACGAGCCCCTAGCCGACGACGCCCCTCTCGGCCCCCTCTCGGGCGGCGCGGCGTCCGGGGCACCACACCCGGAGCACGCCTGCGAATGAATGCGCAATGGTTTCGACGTCCTCAGTGAAAACGGTGTTATCGACGATCCATTGCGCGCCGGTTCGCAGAGAAGTCGTCCGCGAGGGCCCAGCCAGGCCCCTCCAGCCCGCGGACGCCTCACCGGCGACCCACCACCGTCGCGTTGCCCGCCATGCGGCTCGCCGCGTCCCGATCGCCTGCCCCAGGGCCACAACCGCCTCACGGACGCCGCACCGATCCCCCAGCCGTGCGACAAAGTCCACACCAGAGTGTGGAGAGTGTCAGGTAGAAACGCACAGCTCAGGCGCGGCCCACCACCACCCCGGCGCGGTCGATGCAGAGGACGTCCACCTCCACGGGGGCGTCGTGCAGCACGTCGAGGGCGACGGTCCGGGCGCCGGCGGCGACGGCGTCCCCGAGCCGGACGCCCACCTCCGCGCACAACCGGACGGCCCCCAACGCAGTCGTCGCCGCCCCGACCCGGGCGACGACGCTCGCCGGGGCGCCCGCGAGCGTGGCGAGCATGGCGAGGTGGGCGGCGTCCACGCTGGAGCGCGCGGAGTGCAGGTCGAGATGTCCGTTCGCGAGCTTGCTCAGCTTGCCGACGCCGCCGCACAGCGTCAGGCGCGGCAGCGGGTGCGTCCGGAGATACTTCAGCACCGCACCCGCGAAGTCGCCCATGTCGAGCAGGGCGGCGTCCGGGAGGCCGTACATCCTGCTCACGACCTGCTCCGACGTCGAGCCCGTGCAGGCCGCCACGTGCCGCAGCCCCATCGCGGCCGCCACGTCGATGCCGCGCCGGATCGAGTCGATCCACGCCGAGCACGAGTACGGGACGACGACCCCCGTCGTCCCCAGCACCGACAGCCCGCCGACGATGCCGAGACGCGGGTTCAGGGTGTGCCGGGCCATCGCCTCCCCGTGATCGATCGCGACCGTCACCTGGACGTCGGGGACGGCCGCCCCGACGATCTCCCCCGCCTCGACGGCGACCGCGCGCAGGTTCGCCGCGATCATGCGCCGCGGCATCGGGTTGATCGCAGCCTCGCCGACCTCCAGGGGCAGGCCCGGCAGCGTCACCGTCCCGACGCCCGGGCCTGCGAAGAACGTCACACCGCCCCCCGGACGCCCGCGCCGCACGGTCGCCCGGACGACCGCCCCGTGCGTGACGTCGGGGTCGTCCCCGGAGTCTTTCGTGACGGCCGCCGTCGCCCACACGGGCTGAGGGCCGGGGTCGAGGTCCTCGAGGGTGAGGGCGAAGGCGGGCGTCCGCCCCTGGGGCAGCTCGACGGTCACGGGGTCGGGGAACGATCCGGTGAGCAGCGCGGCGTACGCGGCCCGGGCGGCAGCGGTCGCACACGCGCCGGTCGTCCAGCCCGGACGCAGACCCGACGAGTCCAGTTGTCCGCGCCGGCCGCCGGCCGCGGCGTCCTCAGGCACGAGCGTCGTTGGTGGTCTCCGCGGTGCTCGCGATCGCGTTGACGGCGGCCACCGTGATCGCCGACCCGCCTCGCCGCCCGCGGACGACGAGGTACTCCAGCCCGAACGGGTTCGCGACCAGCGCCTCCTTGGACTCCGCGGCGCCCACGAACCCCACCGGGATGCCGATCACGCCGGCGGGCTTGATGCCCGTCTCCTCCACGACCTCCAGCAGCCGGAACAGCGCGGTCGGCGCGTTGCCGATCGCGACGACCGCGCCCTCCAGGCGCGGGCGCCACAGGTCCACCGCGGCGGCCGTCTTCGTGGTGCCCAGCTCGGACGCCAGGTCGGCCAGCCGCGGATCGCCCAGATGGCAGACGACCTCGTTCTCGGCGGGGAGCCGCGACCGGATGATGCCGGTGGCGACCATCGTCGAGTCGCACAGGACCGGCGCGCCGGCGCGGAGGGCGTCCCGACAAGCCTGAACGACCCCGGACGAGTACGCCAGGTCGGCGACGATGTCGGTCTGCGCGGCAGCGTGGATCATCCGGACAGCGACCTTCGCCACGTCGTCCGGCAACCCGCTCAGGTCGGCCTCGCGACGGATGGTCGCGAACGACTCGCGGTAGATCTCCGCGCCGTCCTTCAGGTACTCGTACGTCATCGGTCCCCTCCCGTTCAGGGCCAACACGCTAGCGGACGCCGCAGCTCAGCAGAACGCGCGGACACCCGCCGCGCCGCCTCAGGCGTCCTTGGTGGCCGCCCACTGGACGATCGCGCGGGCGGGCGTCCAGGCGAGGAAGCGTCCGATGGGCTGGGCGGTCTCCACGGCGATGCGGGTCAGCGAGCCGCCGTGGCGCCGGTACCGATCGACGGCCTCGGCCTCGGTCTCGAGGGTGACCGCGTGGACGACGATCCGCCCGCCCGGACGCAGCGCCTCCCACGCCGCCCCCACCACCTCGGCGGAGCCTCCGCCGCCGACGAACACCGCGTCCGGGGTGGGCAGCGTCGGCAGGACGCCGGCGGCGTCCCCCTCGACGATCGTCACGTCCGCGCCGAAGCGTTCGGCGTTCTCGCGCGCCCGCGCGGCGCGCACCGGGTCGCGCTCGACGCCGATCGCCCGCGCCCCGGACGCCGCCCGGCACCACTCGACGCCGACGGCTCCGGAGCCGGCGCCGACGTCCCACAGAAGCTCCCCCGGACGCGGCCGCAGGAACGCGAAGGCCCCCGCCCGCACATGGCGCTTCGTGATCAGGCCGTCGTGCGCGAACGCGTCGTCGGGCAGCCCGGGCAGGGCGTCGTCGGCGGGAACGTCGGGTCGATCGGCCGGGATGTCGGTGCTCACCCGCCCCAACCTAACGGTTACCCCGCCCGTTGCTACCCTGCCGAGACGACCACAAACCCGAACAAGACCGACGATCCAGGAGGACGCCCCATGCGCCACGCCCGACCCGCGCGGCTCCCCGCCGCGCTCGCGGCCGGCCTGCTCAGCGTGCTGCTCGCCGGCTGCGGGGCCGCACCGGCGGCGTCCGGGGAGGGCATGACGGGGACGCCGGGCGCGACCTCCGGCGCGAGCGACGTGTCCCCGGTGGGCCCGACGGCGTCCGAGGCGAGCACCGGCATCGGGACGCCGGCGTCCGCGCGACCGATCGACACCGAGGTGCAGGTGGGGCCCAAGCGGCTCGGCGGCACCCTCACCCTGCCGGGCGAGGGGGTTCCGCGGCGCAAGGTCGTCGTGGTGCTGATCTCGGGGTCGGGCCCGAACAAGCGGGACGCCGAGGTCGGCGACGTGCCGATCCGGCCGTTCCGCGACATCGCGAACGGGCTCGCCGCCTATGGCATCGCCTCGCTGCGCTACGACAAGCGCACGAGCGTGGAGGGCGCGTTCGACTCGAACACGCTGACGGTTCAGCAGGAGTACCTCGAGGACGCCGCGGCGGCGATCCGGCTGCTCGGCGAGCGTCCGGAAACACGGGCCGACAAGGTGATCGTCGCCGGGCACAGCCTGGGCGGCATGGTGCTGCCGAACATCGTGGAGGCCAACCCGGGGGTCGCGGGGGGCGTCATCATGTCGGGCACCCCGCGGACGTTCTGGGAGGTCACCCTCGACCAGCAGATCTCCTCCATCGAGGATTCCCCGGGCGGCGACAAGGCCGCGCGCATCGCCGCGGCCAAGGCCGAGCACGCGCGCGCCGCGGCGCTCACCGACCCGAACGCCGAGCCGATCCTCGACTTCGCGGCCCCCTACATCGTCAGCTACAACAAGCTGCGCTCGGGTGAGGTCGCGCGGCGGCTCACCGTTCCGCTGCTCGTGCTGCACGGCAGTCAGGACGGCAACGTGGCCGCCGAGCCGAACTTCGCCGCCTGGAAGACCGTGCTCGCCGGCAAGGACGCGACGTTCCACCTCTACCCCGAGGACAACCACTTCCTGCTCACCAAGGACGACCTCTCCCTCGACCAGCACGTCGACGGCCGGGTCATCCACGACATGGTCGCCTGGCTGCAGCGCTGGCCGTGAGGGCGGCGTCCGGGACGCCCACCAAACGGACGCCCGCTGTGCCAGGATGGCGGGCGTCTCGGCGCGAGGAATCCGGTGTGAGTCCGGAGCGGTCCCGCCACTGTGAGCGCCACGGCGTCAGTCAGGAACTCCCCGAGGCGACGCCCGACTCTCGATGCAGGCGCGGACCTGCGAGGAGGAACCGATGCCCGAGGCCCAGACCCCCGTCGTCCCCGACGACGGACTGACGACCGCCCAACGCCGGCGGCGTCCGCTGGTGATCGTCCACACGGGCGACGGCAAGGGCAAGACCACGGCCGCGATGGGGCTGGCGCTGCGCGCCTGGCACCGCGGCTGGCCGGTCGGGGTGTTCCAGTTCGTGAAGTCGGCCAAGTGGCGCACCGGCGAGGAGGCCGCCCTGCGGGCGCTCGGCGACGTCCACGCGACGACGGGCGCCGGGGCGCCCGTGACGTGGGAGGCGATGGGCCTGGGCTGGACGTGGTCGCGGCCGTCCCTGGACGCGGCGGGCGCCGAGGCGTCCGAGCCGGCGGACCTGGCCCGCGAGGGCTGGGAGCACGTGAAAACGCTCCTGCAAGCGCAGACGCACACCCTGTACGTGCTGGACGAGTTCACCTACCCCGTCGCGCGCGGCTGGGTGGACGCCGACGACGTCGTCGCGACGCTCGCGTCGCGGCCCGGCACGCAGCACGTCGTCATCACCGGACGCCGCTGCCCGGAGCCGATCCTCGACGCCGCCGACCTGGTGACGGAGATGACGAAGGTCCGGCACCCGTTCGACGCCGGGCAGCGGGGACAGGCGGGCATCGAATGGTGAGGCTCCCCCGGCTGGTGATCGCGGCGCCGGCGTCCGGGCACGGCAAGACGACCGTCGCGACCGGGCTCATCGCCGCGCTGGCGCGCTCGGGCCTGACCGTCGCGCCCGCGAAGGTCGGCCCGGACTACATCGACCCCGGGTATCACACGCTCGCCGCGGGGCGTCCGGGGCGCAACCTCGACCCGTTCCTCACGTCGGAGGACCTGATCGCGCCCCTGCTGCTGCACGGCGCCCGGACGCCCACCCCGGCCGACATCGCGGTCATCGAGGGCGTGATGGGCCTGTTCGACGGACGCCTCGGCACCGGCGGCTTCGCCTCCACCGCGCACGTCGCCCGGCTGACGGATTCGCCGGTCGTGCTGGTCGTGGACGTCCGGCACACGTCGCGCTCGATCGGCGCGCTCGTGCACGGGCTGGCCACGTTCGAGCCCGGGCTTCGGGTCGCGGGCGTCGTGCTGAACCAGGTCGGCTCGCCCCGCCACGAGGCGGAGGTGCGGGACGCGGTCGCACGGACGGGCGTCCCGGTGGTGGGCGTCCTGCCGAAGGCCGCCGACATCGAGGCGCCCTCGCGGCACCTCGGCCTGGTGCCGGCGGCCGAGCGTCCGGAGTCGGCGGCGGCGCTCGACTCGCTCGCGGAGCTGATCGCCGAGCACGTCGACTTGGACGCCGTCCGGGCGATCGCGGCGTCCGCACCCGACCTGGACGCCGAGCCGTGGGAGCCGTCCGCCGTGGTCAGGCCCCCGTCGGGGGCCGGCGACGGCAGGCGTCCGGTGATCGCGGTCGCGGGCGGACGCGCGTTCACGTTCCTCTACCCGGAGACGCTCGAACTGCTGCGCGCGGCCGGGTGCGAGCCGGTCAGCTTCGACCCCATGACGGACGCCGCCCTCCCGCCCGGCACGGCCGGGATCTATCTGGGCGGCGGCTTCCCCGAGATGTACCCCCTCGAACTGGCCGGCAACGCTGCCCTGCGCGCGGACCTCGCCCGCGCCATCGCCGCCGGGACGCCGACCGTCGCCGAGTGCGCCGGCCTGCTCTACCTGTCCCGGGCCGTGGACGGGCACCCGATGGTCGGCGCGCTCGACGTCGAGGCCGCGATGACGCCCCGGCTGACCCTCGGCTACCGCGAGGCCGTCGCGCCCGCGGACACGTTCCTGGCCCCGGCCGGCACGCGGGTGACGGGTCACGAGTTCCACCGGACCGCACTGCTCCCCCAACCGGACGCCGGCGCCTGGGACGTCGGCGGGCGTCCGGACGGCCTCGCGTCCGGGACCGTTCACGGCGCCTACCTGCACGTCCACTGGGCCGGTTACCCCGCGCTCGCGGAGCGGTTCGCCGCCGCCGCCCATACGTTTCTATCTGACAGAATCCACACTCTGAGGGGGACAACGTCACACACCCCCGGGGATTCTCCGGCGCTTCACGCCGATCTCCCGGCGCCCCGCGTGGATGCTACGGCACCGCCTGCCCCTGCGGTCTCTCCGGTCTCTCCCGCCCCGCCGGTCTCTCCCGCCCCGCCGGACTCTCCGCTCTCTCCGGACGACGCCCCCAGCGACGCCGACCTCGCGCACCACGGGGACGCCGACCTCGCCCCGGGCCTCACCGACCTCGCCGTCAACGTGCTCGTGCCGGCCCCGCCGTCCTGGCTCGTGGACGTCATCGTCCGCACCTCGGACGCCTGGTCCGCCTACCCCGACCCCCGCGCGGCGGTCGCCGCGATCGCGGCCCGCCACGGCGTCCCCGACGACATGGTCCTGCCCACCGCAGGCGGCACCGAGGCGTTCGCCCTTGTCGGACGCGTCATCCCCGGACGCCGCCCCCTCGTCGTCCACCCCCAGTTCACCCTCGCGGAGGCGGCGTTCACCGCCGCCGGACGCCGTCCCGCCCGGCACCTCCTGACCGCGCCCGGCTTCACCCTCGACCCGCAGGCCGTCCCCGCGGACGCCGACCTCGTCAGCGTCGGCAACCCGACCAACCCGACCGGCGTCCTCCACCCGGCCGCAGCGCTGCAGGCGCTGCGGCGTCCCGGACGAACGCTCGTCGTCGACGAAGCCTTCGCCGACGCGACCCCGGACGCCCCGAGCCTCATCGGCCCCGACATGGACGGCGTCCTCGTGCTGCGCTCGCTGACGAAGGTCTGGGGGCTCGCGGGCGTCCGGGCGGGGTACGTCGTGGGCGACCCGGCGCTCGTCGCGCGGCTGCGCGAGGCGCAGGAGCCGTGGTCGGTGTCGACGCCCGCGCTGGCCGCGATGGTCGCGTGCGCCTCCCCGGACGCCGTCGCCGAAGCGGACGCCCTGGCCCGGCGCGTCGCCGCCGCCCGGCCCGCGCTCGTGGCCGGACTGGAGGGGCTCGGTCTCCCAGTCGTGCCGGGGGACGCCCCGTTCGTGTGCTTCGACACGGCGTCCCTCGGGCCGGACTCGCTGCGCGTCGCGCTCGCCGAGCGCGGCTTCGCCGTGCGCCGGGGGGAGACCTTCCCCGGGCTCGGCCCCACGTGGCTGCGGGTCGCGGTGCGCGACCCGGAAACATCCGCGGCGTTCGTCGCCGCGCTCGCCGACCTCGCCGGGGGCCGCGTGCCCGAACCGGCCCAACAGAAGGGACTTCGATGATCAAGGAGCTCACCCCGGGGACCGTCGTCCTCGTCGGCGGCGGCCCCGGCGACCCCGACCTGCTGACGGTCGCCGGGCTGCGGGCCATCGGCCAGGCGGACGTCATCCTCTACGACCACCTCGCCCCCAACGACGCCCTCGCGGACGCGCGTCCGGACGCCGAGCTGATCCCGGTCGGCAAGTGGCCG
Source organism: Nigerium sp. (assembly GCF_039811905.1). Lineage (NCBI taxonomy): Bacteria > Bacillati > Actinomycetota > Actinomycetes > Propionibacteriales > Propionibacteriaceae > Nigerium > Nigerium sp. Next base: position 7,647 of record NZ_JBDHZL010000111.1, read on the forward strand.
CGCGGCAAGTACACGCCGCAGGAGGAGATCAGCCGCCTGCTCGTCGAGCACGCGCGAGCCGGACGCCGGGTCGTCCGGCTGAAGGGCGGTGACAATTTCGTCTTCGGACGCGGCGGCGAGGAGTGGCGGGCGTGCGCGGCCGCGGGCGTCCCGGTGGAGGTGATCCCGGGGGTGTCGTCGGCGGTCGCGGCGCCCGGGCTGGCGGGCATCCCCGTCACCCACCGGACAGTCTCGCAAGGCTTCACCGTCGTCTCCGGACACGTGCCGCCCGGCGATCCGCGCAGCACGATCGACTGGGCCGCGCTGGCCGGCGCTCACACGACGATCGTGATCCTGATGGGCGTGAAGTACCTGCCGCAGATCTCCGCGACGCTCACGGACGCCGGGCTCGACCCCGCGACCCCCGCCGCCGTCGTGATGGCCGCCTGCATGCCCGGCAGCCGGACCCTCCGGGGCACCGTCGCCGACATCGCCGACCTCGCCGCCGCAGAAGGGGTCACCCCGCCCGCGATCACCGTCATCGGGGGTGTCGCCGCGCTGGATTGGGCGCACGAGGCCCCCGCGGGCGTTTCTACCTGACGTTCTCCACACTCTGGTGTGGGCTTTGTCACACACCCCTGCGGGGACGGGTCGGTGCGGCGCGTCTCGTCCGACGGCCCCGGGGGCATTGGGCTGCGCGGCGTCCTGACCTGAAACCGCCCGCGAAACTCGCGTCTGCTCACCGAAGAGACCCAGGACGCCGCCGCGCGCTCCCCGCGCGGCGTCCGGCTGCCCACCACCTCGCGCGACCAAACCCCACTCGGACGCCCCGATTCTGGGCGGCCGCTCCCAAAGCTCGTGTCGACGACACCGATGCTCACCGGACGCCCGAGGCGTCCAGTCGATTTGCCACCACTCGATGCAGGTCTACCGCAGGATCGACGCTCACCCGCGCGAGGAAACCCTCATCGAGTGGCGGCTTTTCGACCGGGCGCCGGGTGAGGTCCGCGGCAGCTCGCCTCGACCCGCGGACGCCGAGAGACCCCACACAACGGACGCCCCGGCCGCGCGCGCGGCCGAGGCGTCAGCATCGGCGCAATAGCGCCTCCGTCTCCCCGAGCCGTGTGACAAAACCCACACCAGAGTGT
>NZ_JBDHZL010000112.1:0-8595 GCF_039811905.1 Nigerium sp.
GTCACCCCAGCTCGCGGGCGCCCCACCCGAAGCCGGGCCCGCGGCGTCCTCGCGCACGGCGTCCGCGCACAACGGCGCCCCGCACAGCGACATCGCCAGCACCACCGACGCCGGCATCGGCCGGCTGCGACACGAACACGAAGACCTCCGGGGGTGAGGGGGAACCGTCGGTTCGAATCTAGGCACCCGCGGAGTCAGAAAAGGGCGCCCCGACAAGGGGTCCTTCCCCGCGCCGAGCGCCCGTCTCACGAATCGGACGCCCTGTCGCCATCTCTTCCCAGCCGTCGGACCCACGCGCGCTCACGACGGCCCACCGCCGCCGCAACGGCCCTCCGGACGCCCTCCCAAGCCATAACAATTCACTCCGGACGTCGCCGGCCTCCCGGGGAAACCCTAGGGCGACCCTGTGAATCCACCCGCACGGGTATGGAGGCCGCCCGTCACGGCGTTTCCCTAGCATGCACGGACACAACAACGGCCTCAAGACGGCCCTGCTGCTGGGCGGAATGTTCGGCGTCCTCCTGCTGATCGGCGGCGGGGTGTCGGCCTACACCGGCTCATCGGCCTACATCTACCTCTTCGGGTTCTTCGGCCTGGCGACCACGTTCTATTCGTACTGGAACAGCGACAAGCTGGCGATCCGGGCGATGAACGCGCAGCCGGTCTCGCCGCAGCAGGCGCCGCAGCTGTACGCGATCGTGTCCGAGCTGTCGCAGAAGGCGAACCAGCCGATGCCGGCGCTCTACGTCGCGCCGACGGCGGCCCCGAACGCGTTCGCGACCGGACGCAACCCGCAGCACGCCGCCGTGTGCGTGACCGCGGGCATCCTCGAACTGCTGAACGAACGGGAGTTGCGCGGCGTCCTCGGGCACGAGCTCATGCACGTGTACAACCGCGACATCCTGACCGGGTCGATCGCGGCCGGCGTCGCGGGCCTCATCTCGATGATCGGCCAGGCCCTCTCGTTCGGGGCCATGTTCGGCGGCGGCCGCAACAACCAGGGCGGCAACCCGCTGGGGCTGCTCGGCACCCTGGCGGCGGCGCTGTTCGCGCCGCTGGCGGCGTCCGTCATCCAGTTCGCGATCAGCCGGACGCGCGAGTTCGACGCCGACGAGGACGGCTCGACCCTCACCGGCGACCCGCTGGCGTTGGCGTCCGCGCTGGAGAAGCTGGAGCGCGGCACGCAGGCCCGTCCGCTGGCCCCGACGCGGCGGCTGGTCGACAGCAGCCACACGTTCATCGCGAACCCGTTCCGCCCGCAGGACGTCTCGCGCCTGTTCGCGACGCACCCGCCCATGGACGACCGCATTCGCCGGCTCTACGGCCAGGCGCGGTCGATGGGTCAGCTTCCCGAGGGCCGCTGACCCTCTCCGGCGTTCGTGCAGGGACGCCGCTCCCCCGTCAGCCGGGCTCGCGGGCGGCGTCCAGGAAGGCCCGGTGGACGCCGCGGACGCGCTCGGCGGTCGTGGTGACGTCGATGGGTTTGGACGAGATCGGCGGCAGCGTGCCGATGAGGTGCCGGAGGGACGCCCCGGCGGCGGCCGCCGCCTGGACGGTGAGCCCGGGCGCCCGCCAACTCGCGGCGAGGATGTCGAAGCCGAAGCTGGAGACCTGCCGCTGCAGGGCGTCCCAGGGGCGGAGGCCGCCGGGGTCGTCGTCGCGTTCGGCCTCGAGGATGTCGCCGGCCCGGCCCAGCTCGAAGACGAGGTTGCGACGGTGCTCGGCGGCCGGCCCGGACGCCAGCTCTCCCCGCGCCATGTCGCCCAGCACCTGAAGCATCGTGTTCAGCGTGAGCCGGTATTGGCGCCGGACGAGCAGCATCGGGGCGCGGCGTCCGACGAGCGTCACGATCAGCATCGCCGCACCCACGCCGATCACGGTCTCGACGAACCGGTCGCGCAGCAGGTTGTCGATCTCGCCGGGCGACGTGGCGGGCGTCATCATGAGCGCGAACACGGTCACGAAGATGACCGCGATCGCGTAGTTGGCGGTCACCATGGCCTCCAGCCCGAAGATCGCGACGATCACGATGGCGAGGCGCACCCATTCGTTCGGCTGCAGCAGCACGATCGCGAAGTAGACGCCGACGCCGACGCCGGTCCCGATGATGCGGTGGGCGGCCCGGATCGTGAGGTCGGCGCGGGACGCGCCCATGTGCAGCACGATCAGGGCCGACAGGATCGCCCAGTAGGGGTGCCCGACCGGGGAGAAGAACATTGTGGACGCCGCGAGCAGCACGGCGAGCGCCCCGCGGATCGCGACGAGCCAGGCGCGCGCCCCGCGCTGGGCGCCCGTGGCGAGCAGGTAGGGGACGCAGGGGCGCCCCAGCGGGCGGATCTCGCGGTGGGCGGTGGGGTCGTAGCCGGTCGCGTCGGCGTCCGGATCACGCTCGGCAGCGCGGTCGACGGGGAACACCTCGGTGCGCACGAGGCGCAGTAGTTCGAGGTGCGCCTCGTTGAGGCGCTCTTCGAGGCGGCGGCCCTCGGCGCTCCGCAGCGGGACGCCGGGGGCGACGCCCTTGCGGAGGCTGTTCCACGCATCGTCGATCGCGCGCCATGCGCGGGCGCGGAGCCGGTCGGCCTCGTTCCGTTCGAGGTCCGCCGGACGGTCGCGGTAGGCCGCCGCGGCCTCGACGGCGGCGTCCACGGCCTCGTGGCGCGGGCCGTGCGGGTCGAGGGCCAGCATGGCGATGGACGCCCCCGCGGCGATTCCCCAGGCGAGCGCGGTGACGGGCAGGAGGGTCGCGACGGTCCAGCCCTGGGTGCCCATGTAGGTGCCGAAGGCCCCGGCGAAGACGGTGTTGATGGGGCCGGGCGGGCCGGTGTGCAGGGCGTGCCAGACCCACACGACGCCGAGGGTGATGAGCGTCATGACGGGGGGCACGAGCCACGGGTGGGGCGCGATGAGGAGGCCGATCGCCTGGATCGCGAGCGTCGCGGTCCCGACGACGAGCAGGGTGATGATGCGGCGCCGCATCGGGTCGTCGCGCCCGGCGTTGGCGGCCTGGGCGCCCAGGAGGCCCATCGCGCCCTGAGCGGGCCCGAGGATCAGGGCGGTCACGACGAGCCCGAGGGCGACGGGCGTGACCCAGCGCAGGGCGCGCCGGACGCGTCCGGGGGTGGGGCGGGCGACCAGGAGGCTGGCCCCCAGTTGGCGGAGCAGCGAGGAGTTGGGCTGGCCGGGCACGGGGTCAGGATACGGCGGTGCGGGGGGCGCCCGCACTGCGGTGGAGGCGTCAGCGCAGGGGCGCGAACCTCCGCAGCCGGACGCTGTTGCCGACGACGAACACCGAGCTGAACGCCATCGCGGCCCCGGCGATCATGGGGTTGAGCAGGCCGAACGCGGCGAGCGGGATCGCGGCGACGTTGTAGGCGAACGCCCAGAACAGGTTCTGCTTGATGGTGCGCAGGGTGGCGCGCGACAGCCGGATGGCGTCGGCGGCGACGAGGAGGTCGCCGCGCATGAGGGTCAGGTCGGACGCCTCGATCGCGGCGTCCGTGCCGGTGCCGAGCGCGAGGCCGAGGTCGGCTTGCGCGAGGGCGGCGGCGTCGTTGACGCCGTCGCCGACCATCGCGACGACCTGGCCGCGGCCTTGGAGGTCGGCGACGACGCGCACCTTGTCGGCGGGCCGGACGCCGGCGATGACCTGGTCGATGCCGACGGCGTCCGCGACGGTGCGCGCGACGCGTTCGTTGTCGCCGGTGAGCAGCACGGGGGTGAGCCCGAGGCCTTTGAGGGCGGCGATGGCGTCCGCGGAGGTGTCCTTGATGCGGTCGGCGACCGCGACGACGCCAGCCGGGCGGTCGTCGACGACCAGCACGACGGGGGTCTGGCCGGCGTCTTCGGCGGCGGCGACGGCGTCCGCGAGGGGCTGCGGGAGGTCGGGGCCGGGGCGTCCGACGGCGACGTGGGTGCCGTCGACGTCCGCCCGGACGCCCACGCCGGGCTCGTTGGTGAACGCGGTGAGGCGTCCGAGGCCGCCGGAGGACGCCGCGGCCGCGGCGATGGCGCGGGCGATGGGGTGCTCGGAGCCGGATTCGACGGTGCCGGCGAGGCGCAGGACGTCGGCGTCGGTGTGGTCGCCGCCGGGGAGGGCGACCACGGAGGCGACGGCCATGCGTCCGGTGGTGACGGTGCCGGTCTTGTCGAGGACGATCGCGGTGACGTCGCGGGTGTGTTCGAGCACCTCGGGGCCTTTGATGAGGATGCCGAGCTGGGCGCCGCGGAGGGTGCCGACCAGCAGGGCGGTCGGGGTGGCCAGGCCGAGGGCGCAGGGGCAGGCGATGATGAGCACGGCGACGGCGGCGGTGGCGGCGAAGACCACGCCGCGTCCGGCGGCGAGCCAGCTGACGAGGGTGACGAGGGCGATCACCAGGACGACGGGCACGAAGATGCCGGAGATGCGGTCGGCGAGCGCCTGGACGGGGGCTTTGCCGGTCTGGGCTTCCTCGACCATGCGGGCCATCTGGGCGAGTTGGGTGTCGGAGCCGACGCGGGTGGTCCGGACGACGAGGCGTCCGTTGGCGTTGACGGTCGCGCCGACGACGGCGTCCCCGGGGGCCTTTTCGACGGGGACGGATTCGCCGGTGACCATGGATTCGTCGACGGCGGAGGTGCCCTCCACGATGACGCCGTCGGTGGCGAGCTTCTCGCCGGGCCGGACGACGAAGTGGTCGCCGACCACGAGTTGGTCGGCGGGGATCTGCCGCTCGACGCCGTCGCGCAGCACGGACGCCTGGGTGGCGCCGAGTTCGAGGAGCGCGCGGAGGGCGTCCCCGCTGGAGCGGCGGGAGCGGGCTTCGACGAAGCGTCCGGCGAGCAGGAACGTGGTGATCGCGGCGACGGCCTCGAAGTAGATCGAGGGGGCCGCCATGCCGCCCATGCCGTCGTGGTCGGTCGGGAAGAGTTCGAACGGGTGGGTGTAGCCGATGACGCCGGCGCCGGCGGTGAGGGCGTAGATCGACCAGGCCATGGCGGCGGTGGTGCCGAGGGTGATGAGGGTGTCCATGGTCGTGGCGCCGTGGCGGAGGTTCACGAGCGTGGAGCGGTGGAACCGCCAGCCGCACACGAGGTAGATCGGCAGGGTGAGGACGAGCGACACCCATTGCCAGCCTGGGAATTGCAGGGCGGGGATCATCGCGGTCGCGATGACGGGCACGCTGAGGGTCGCCGAGGCGATCACGAGGCGTCGCAGCCCGGTGACGTGGTCGACGGGCGGGGTTTCGGGGGTGGGCACGGAGGCGCCGTAGCCGGTCTTTTCGACGACGGCGATGAGGTCGTCGACGGTGGTGGCGGCCGGGTGGAGCACTTTGGCGCGCTCGGTGGCGTAGTTGACGGACGCGGAGACGCCGTCGAGTTTGTTGAGCTTCTTTTCGATGCGGGCGGCGCAGGACGCACAGGTCATGCCGGTGATGTCGAGTTCGACGGAGTCGCGGGCGGCGTCCGGGGGTGCCTGCCGGGCGGTGGCGGGCTGGTGAGACATGGGTCCTCCTGGGGAGCGGAGGGTCTCCGGTGGACGCGGTGCACGGCCGGCGGACGCGGTGGGCGTCCGCGGGGCCGAGCCGGTCGCGAGGACCGGGGAGCCCTGGCAGGGAGTGGCGTCGGGTCTCGGTGCGCCGGCGACCGGTCGTCGGGTGGTCGCGGCGGTTCGAGGACGCCTCCGGCCGGGCCGGACGCCGCGCCCCCGGTCGGGCGCGGCGTGGGGCTCGTCGGGCTGCGCCGCCGGGGCGGCGCGGGGATGGCTGGGGGTGGTGCCGAGCGGTGTCGGAAGCGGTGTCGGGCGTCGGGCTGGCTCAGGCGACGGTGTAGTCGCCGGCTTCGTCGACGGCTTCGACGATGCGGTCGAAGTCGATGGGCTCGTTCGAGGTGATGTCGAGGGAGCCGCTGGCCAGGTCGACGGTGACGCCGGTGACGCCGGGGATCTCGGAGACCTCGTCGGTGACGGCCTTCACGCAGTGCTCGCAGGTCATGCCGCTGACGGTGTAATGCGCCTTCACGTCGCCTTCGGGGCCGCTCGTCTTGGACGCCGTGGCCTGGGGCCCGGAGTGACCCTCGCCGCAGGTGCAGGGCTTGCCCTCCTGGCAGCCGCAGTCGCAGTCGGGCGGGCAGTTGCAGCCGGTGCTGGACGAGCTGCTGCTGGAGCTGCTGGACGACGACGTGGTCACCTGCACGGTCTCCTTGGTCTCGCCGCAGCCGCAGCCACAGCCGGAGTGCTGGTCGCTCATGGGTTCTCCTTCGGGTTTGGGTCGGGGTTTGCTGGGTTCTGAGGACGGACGCCAGCGGCGTCCGCGATCGGGCGCCGGGGCGCCCGCCGGTCAGGAGCGCACGAGCCGCGCGATGGCGTCGGACGCCTCCGCGATCTTCTCCTGCGCCTCGGTCGTGCCCGCGCGGGCGGCGGAGACGACGCAGTGGTTCATGTGGTCTTCGAGCAGGCCCAGCGCGACGGACTGCAGCGCGCGGGTCGTCGCGGAGATCTGGGTGAGGATGTCGATGCAGTACTGCTCTTCGTCGATCATGCGCTCGATGCCGCGGGCCTGGCCCTCGATGCGGCGGAGCCGGCGAAGATAGCCCTCTTTATTGCCGATGTAGCCGTGCCCGACGGCCGGATCGTGGGCGTCTGCGCCGGGCTGGCCGCCCGGGTGGACGTCCTCCCCCGGCCCGTCGACGATCTCTCCGCCCGGGGTCTCGCGAGGCGCGAGGTCGTCGACGGACGCCGCCGCGCCGGTAAAATCTCTCGTGGTCGACGTGTGGTCGTCAGCACTCATAGGAGCCTCCCTACGGCCGTCACGATACCCCCCAAGGGTATGATTCACAAGTCCACAGGCTTAAGTGAATCCTGTGGATGACGAGAGATTCTTTACGCCTTAGCACGCGCAACGGAGGGCTTGTCAATGCCCCGTTCACGTGCTGTTTGCTGGGGACTGAACTTGAAATCCACACCCCCCGCGCATCGTTTGGGCTTGTCGGAGTCGAATTGGGCCGTTCACTCTTCAGTCAGGGGCTGTTACTACCGCGTGTCGTACACAAGGGAGGGGTGTCTCTCCACATTGGTCCACAAGTTATCCACAGGGGGCGGTTTGGCGGGGACCGCGGGCCGGTCTACGTTGGCTCGCACGACGCCTGGAGGGCCTTGCGTGGGGGGCAGCAGTGCCGGCACCCACGACGCGTTTCGGGGCGTGCGCGCGGGGTGGCGCGGTTTTGTCAGTCCCGGGTGTCAGGGTGGGTCTGACGGCGGTGAGCGAGGAGTGAGATGTCTGCGGAGGCTGTGGTTCAGTTCGGCGACCAGTCGCGAGGCGGGTACGTGGATCGGACTCCGCCGCAGGATCTGCCGGCCGAGCAGAGCGTGTTGGGCGCGATGCTGCTGAGCAAGGATGCGATCGGCGAGGTCACCGAGGTGTTGAAGGGGCGGGATTTCTACCGTCCGGCGCACGAGTTCATCTACGACGCGATCATGGATTTGTACGGTCGCGGCGAGCCGGCCGACGCGATCACGGTGGCCGACACCCTGGGCAAGCGGGGGCAGCTGGCGCAGGTGGGCGGCCATATCTATCTGCACGATCTGGTGTCGAGCGTGTCGGTGACGGCGAATGCGACGTATTACGCGGAGATCGTGCGCGACAAGGCGACGTTGCGGCGGCTGGTGGATGCGTCGTTGAAGATCAGCCAGATGGGCTATCAGGCCGAGGGCGATGTGAACGGCATCGTCGATCGGGCGCAGCAGGTGATCTATGAGGTCGCCGAGGGCAAGACGAGTGAGGATTATCAGCCGCTGTCCGAGCTGGTGGAACTGACGCTGGATGAGATGGAGTCGCTCAGCCAGCACGGCATGATGGCGGGCGTCCCGACGGGGTTCATCGATCTCGATCATCTGACCAACGGGCTGCACGCGGGCCAGATGGTGATCGTGGCGGCGCGTCCGGGCATGGGCAAGTCGACGTTGGGGTTGGATTTTGCGCGGTCGGCGTCCATCAAGCACGGCCTGTGCAGCGTCTTCTTCAGTTTGGAGATGACGAAATCGGAGATCGTGATGCGCCTCATGAGCGCGGAAGCGTCGGTGCCGCTGAATCACATCCGCAAGGGCGAGATGAAAGAGGAGGATTGGAGCCGCGTCGCGGCGAAGACCGCCCAGGTGTCGCAGGCGCCGCTGTTCATCGACGACAGCCCGAACCTGACGATGATGGAGATTCGCGCGAAGGCGCGCCGGCTGAAGCAGCGGTTCGATCTGAAGCTGATCGTGATCGACTACATGCAGTTGATGACGTCGGGCAAGAAGGTGGAGAGCCGCCAGCTCGAGGTGTCGGAGTTCTCCCGGCAGATCAAGCTGCTCGCCAAAGAGCTCGAGGTGCCGGTGGTCGCGCTGAGCCAGTTGAACCGTGGCCCCGAGTCGCGCACCGACAAGCGTCCGATGCTGTCCGATCTGCGCGAGTCGGGTTCGCTGGAGCAAGACGCCGACGTCGTCATCCTGCTGCACCGGGAGGACGCCTACGACAAGAACTCCCCCCGCGTCGGAGAGGCCGACTTCATCGTCGCCAAGCACCGCAACGGCGCCACCGATGTGATCCCGGTGGCGTTCCAGGGATCCTTGAGCCGCTTTGT
>NZ_JBDHZL010000113.1:0-8580 GCF_039811905.1 Nigerium sp.
GTTCAAATCCTGTCACCCCGACCATCGAAGCGGTGTCGAACCCTCGCCGAACGGCGGGGGTTCCTTCGCGTCCGGGAAAGATGTGCATGCCCCTCGCCGCGTGGGCCTCACCCCTGAGTGCGATGATCGGCGGCATGGACATCGCTGTCATCGGATCCAACATGGTGGACCTCATCGCCTACATCGACCGCATGCCCGCCGAAGGCGAAACCGTGCGGACGCCTGACTTCCAGATGGGCTGCGGCGGCAAGGGCGCCAACCAGGCCGTCGCGGCGTCCCGGCTGGGGGCCGTCGTGCTGATGGTCACGGGTGTGGGCAACGATCTGTTCGCCGACAACACGATCGCGAACTTCGAAGCCCACGGCATCGACACCACGCACGTGCTGCGCACCGAGGCCACCTCGGGCGTCGCGCCGATCTTCGTCGACCCCCAGTCGCGCAACTCGATCATCATCATCCCCGGCGCGAACGACCACCTCTCCCCCGCCGACATCGACGCGGCCGCCGACGACATCGCCCGCTGCCGCTTGATCGTCCTGCAGCTCGAGGTGCCGCTCGAGACCGTGTACCACGCGGTCGAGTTCGGGCGCACCCACGGCGTCCCGGTGCTGCTGAACCCGGCGCCGGCGAACGCCGAGCTCGACTTCGCGCGCATCGCGTCGGTGGACTGGTTCGTCCCGAACGAGACCGAGCTCGCGCTGCTCACCGGCCTGCCCGTCGACTCCCTCGACGAGGTGGACGCCGCCGCGTCCGCCCTGCTGGCACGCGGCATGACGAACGTGCTCGTCACGCTCGGCGCGCGGGGCGTCGCCTGGTACTCGGAGGCGGGCCGCGTCCTGACCGACGCCGAGACCGTCGACGCCGTCGACACCACCGGCTCCGGGGATGCGTTCATCGGCTGCTTCGCCCACAGTCTCGTCAGCGGCCTCGCCGTCGAGGACGCCCTCGTCCGTGCGAACGCCTACGCCGCCGACTCCGTCACCCACCGCGGGACGCAAGCGAGCTACGCGGACGCCGCGTCCTTCGGCCGCTGACTCTCGGCCGAGCCGGCCGCCTCAGGCGTGCCCGCCGATCGGGGCGAGCGTGAGCCCCTCGGGCAGCAGGCTCGGCATGTCCGCCCGGATGAGCTCGGCGAGCTCCGACTGGCGACGCGACGTCATGCGCTCGGCGAGCGACGTGATCGACACGGCCCCGACCACCTGCTCGCCCCGCATGATCGCCATGCCGATGCAGGCCACCCCTGGCTCGTTCTCCTGCAGCTCGACCGAGTAGCCGCGCCGCCGCGCCTGCCGGACGACCCCGCGCAGGTGCTCGAACGACACGGCGTGCTCCGATCCGAGGAACTTCACGTAGACGGCGAGTTGCTCGTCGTCGACGCCGCGGGCCGCCAGCATCGCGCGGCCCAGCGCGGTCGTGGCCACGGGGGCGCGGCGTCCGACTGACGACCACACCCGGACGGCCCGGTCTGGCTCGACTTTGTCGACGTAGAGCACCTGGTCGTCCTCCCACACGCCGAGGTGCACCAGCTCGTGGGTGGCCCGCGACAGCGCGACCAGCGCCGGGTGCAGCGCCTGGGCGAGATGCTCGGGCGTCAGGAACCGGGCCCCGAGCGTCATCGCGCTCGGCCCCAGCCGGTACACGCCGCTCTCGACCGACTGGGTCGCGAACCCGCGCCGGCGCATCGTCGACAGGGCCCGGTACGCCGTGGACTTGTTGACGCCCGTCGTCGCGGCCAGGTCGGCGAGCGTGGCCCCCTGCGGGCCGGCGTCCGCCAGGGCCAGGAGCAGGGCGAACGCCCGGTCGATGGCCTCGATGCGAGGGGGGTCGTTGCGCGGGGTGGTGCTCATGCCCCCATCCTGCGTCCGAGTTTCAGCTAGTGCAACGTGCCACTTCAGCAATTGCGCGGAACTTCTTGCGCGCAACGCGCAGCGATGCGACTCCATTTCATGGATCGCAACCTCTCGTTTCTAAGGAAGAAATGACTACCGAGGTGGTCGCCACCCTCGACCACGATCAGATGGCGTGGGGCTGGCGCATCCCCTTCCTCGCGTCCGTGCTGATCATGGGCTTCGCGATCTGGGTTCGCCTGTCGCTGAAGGAGTCGCCGGTCTTCGAGGCCCGCGAGGACGTCGTCGACGGCGAGGCGGTCTCCACGGAGAAGCTGGCCGAGGTCGTCGACTTCGACACGCTGGCCCAGGCGGCCAAGTCGCGCAAGGGCCGCTCGTTCTTCGCGGCGTTCTTCCTGCGGTTCGGCCAGGCCGGCAACTCCGGCATGATCCAGACCTACCTGATCAGCTACATCACGGCCACGCTGTTGCTGGCCCCGAGCGTCGGCACGAACGTCGTGATCTTCAGCTCGCTGTGCGGCTTCGCGACCGTGCCGATCGTCGGCGCCCTGAGCGACAAGTTCGGCCGCAAGACGATGTACATCATCATGAGCTCGATCTCGCTGGCCCTCGTGTTCCCGATGATCGACATGATCTCGACCAAAGACATCAACTCCGTGTTCGCGGGCTACATCATCGTCCATCAGTCGTCGGTGCTGGCGCTGGCGTCCCTGGAGAACCTGACGATGTCGGAGATCTTCGGCGCGAGGAACCGCTACACCCAGCTCGCCCTGGCGAAGGAACTCGCGGCCATCATCGCCACGGGCGTGAGCCCGGTGATCGCCGCGGCTCTCGTGGTGACGATGCACGGCTCGTGGCTGCCCGTCGCGATCATCATCGCGTTCTTCACCTTCTGCACGCTGGTGGCCTCGATCGTCATGCCCGAGGTGGCCGGGCGCGACCTCACCAAGCTCAACGACAGCGAGCCCGGCGAGGCGCTCTTCGGCCCGTTCGCGCGGCGCGAGCGCGCCAAGCGCGGCCTGCCGGCCCCCGAGGAGGAGTGGCGGGCCTGAGGGCCGCCTCGCTCGACCAATCCGCCGGACGCGGCGTCCACGATCGCTCGTGGACGCCGCGTCCTGTGCACGAAGGGGGAACCCCACCCCCGACCACGCCAAATCGGCGCGCGTGAGGGCGTCCGGTGCTTAGAATCCGGCCATGAGCCGACGATCGGCTCCAAGAAGCGTCGACCTTCGAAGGTGAAACCGACATGTCCGTGACCAGCCCCGACGAGCTCACCCGAACACCCAGCGACACACCACCCGTCGCACTGGAGCCGGAGGAGGTGCGACGCGAGAACAAGCTCAGTCCGCTCAAGATCGCCCTGTGGGTCGCCATCGGGGTGCTGGGCGGGGTCGCGTGGGTGATCATCGCGATCGTCCGGGGCGAGACGATCAACGGCATCTGGTTCGTCTTCGCCGCGGTGTGCTCGTACCTGATCGCCTACCGCTTCTACGCCAACTTCATCGCCCACAAGCTCACCCACCCCGATGACCGTCGCGCGACGCCGTCCGAGTACATGCAGGACGGCCACGACTTCGTCCCGACGGACCGTCGCATTCTCTACGGCCACCACTTCGCCGCGATCGCGGGCGCCGGCCCGCTCGTCGGGCCCGTGCTCGCCGCCCAGATGGGCTACCTGCCCGGCACCCTGTGGATCATCGTCGGCGTGATCTTCGCCGGCGCGGTGCAGGACTACGTCGTCCTGTTCTGCTCGATGCGCCGCGGCGGCCGCTCGGTCGGCCAGATGGCCAAGGACGAACTCGGGCGCTTCGGCGGCATCGCCGCGCTCATCGCGACCCTCGTGATCATGCTGATCATCATCGCGATCCTCGCGCTCGTCGTCGTGAACGCCCTCGGCGAGAGCGCGTGGGGCGTGTTCAGCGTCGGCATGACGATCCCGATCGCCCTGTTCATGGGCGTCTACCTGCGGTTCATCCGGCCGGGCAAGGTGTCGGAGGTGTCGGTCATCGGCGTCATCCTGCTGCTCGCGGCCATCGTCGGCGGCGGCTACGTCGCCGCGACCGACTGGGGCAACGCGATCTTCCACCTCGATCGCCTGACCCTCGCGTGGGCGCTCATCGCCTACGGCTTCGTCGCGGCCGTGCTGCCGGTCTGGCTGCTGCTCGCTCCCCGCGACTACCTGTCGACGTTCATGAAGGTCGGCACGATCACGATGCTCGCGTTCGCCATCGTCGTGGTGCAGCCGACGATCACCGTGCCCCCGTTGACCCAGTGGGCGTTCCGCGCCGACGGCCCGGTGTTCACCGGCTCGATCTTCCCGTTCCTGTTCGTCACGATCGCCTGCGGGGCGTTGTCGGGCTTCCACGCGATGATCGCGTCGGGCACCACCCCGAAGCTGATCGAGAAGGAGCGCCAGACGCGCCTCATCGGCTACGGCGGCATGCTGATGGAGTCGTTCGTCGCGATCATGGCGCTCGTCGCCGCGCTGTCGGTCGACCACGGCATCTACTTCGCGATGAACTCCTCGTCCGCGGCGACGCAAGGCACGGTCGAGGGCGCGGTCGCGTTCGTGAACTCGCTCGGCATGGCCGGCGTCCACCTCGAACCGGCCCAGCTCACCGAGACAGCCCGCCTCGTCGGCGAGCACTCCATCGTCTCGCGCACCGGCGGCGCGCCCACGCTTGCGGTCGGGCTGGCGACGATCATGCACCAGTGGTTCGGCGGGCCCGAGATGATGAGCTTCTGGTACCACTTCGCGATCATGTTCGAGGCGCTCTTCATCCTGACCTCGGTGGACGCCGGCACGCGCGTCGCGCGCTTCATGCTCGCGGACGCCCTCGGCAACGTCTTCCCGAAGTTCCGCGAGGCGAGCTGGAAGCCCGGCAGCTACCTCACCACCGCGCTCATGGTGGCCGGCTGGGGGTCGATTTTGCTGCTCGGCGTCACCGATCCCCTCGGCGGAATCAACACGTTCTTCCCCCTGTTCGGCGTCGCCAACCAGCTCTTGGCCGCCGTCGCGCTCGCCATCTGCCTGACGATCTTCGCCCGGCGCGGCTACAAGTGGCCGCTGCTCATCATCGCGGTGCCGATGGTGTTCGCCGCCGTCGTCACGATCTACGGGTCGTTCCTCAAGATCTTCAGCCGCGTCCCGGGTGTCGGATACTGGGCGAACCACAACCGGTACGCGGCGGCGCTGCAGCAGGGCGTGACCGACTTGGGCGGCGTCCACGGGCGAGCGGCCATGGAGGCGGTCGTCCGGAACACCGCCGTCCAGACCACGCTGTCGGTCATCTTCCTCGTCTGCGCGATCATCGTGATCCTGATGTGCAGCTGGAAGGCCGTCCAGGCGGTGCTGGCGGGCGGCGGCATCGACACGCAGGATCCGCCGCTGCAGTCGCGTCTGTTCGCCCCGGCCGGCATGGTGCCCACGAAGGCGGAGAAGGCCATCGCGAGCGAATGGGCGTCCTACTACGCCGAACACCCCGAGAGGGATCCCGAGCACCGGCAGAGGACGCACTGATGCGCGCCCTGCTGCCGCGGGTGGCGGCCGCGCTGCGGTCGGCGTCCTGGATCGCCGACGGCGTGCTCGGCGCCCACGGGTACCAGAACTACCTGGCGCATCAGCGCGTCCACGGGCACGGCGAGCCGCCGCTCACCGAGCGGGAGTTCTGGAAGGCCGAGTACGCGCGGCAGGGGCGGCAGGCGTCCGGGCGCTGCTGCTGAGGCAGACCGACGACGGGTGGGACGCCGCGGGCCGCGGCGTCCCACCTGCCGGTCACGGCGTCCCACAGAATCGTGCGGCGGGGAGTGATCCCCATGATCCAATATCGTGGGACACATGACGGACAACCCGATCCCGACCCCGGACGCCCCAACGGTCGTCCCCGCGGATGAATCCCCCACGACCGAGAGCCACCGCCGCGGGCCAGCGTTCAAGCCGACCCACCCCGTCGCTCTGGCCCCCGTTGGCTCGCCGCCCCACTCCGTGGACGGCTTTGTGCGCGAGTTCCTGCACGAGCTGAACACCACGCAGGGTGTGGCGCTCTCCCGGTCGAGCGTCAACGACCAGTACCTGGCGCTCGCGACGACGGTCCGCAACTACCTGATGGCGCGCTGGCTCGAGACCGGGCGCAAGACCCACGAGGCCCAGGCGAAGACGATCGGGTACCTGTCGGCCGAATACCTGCTCGGGCGCCAGCTCGGCAACGCCCTGCTCGCCACGCAGCTCAACGACATCGCCGAGAAGGGTCTCGCCGCCTGCGGGCTCGACCTCGCGACCCTCCGCTCGCAAGAGGTCGAGCCGGGCCTCGGCAACGGCGGCCTCGGGCGCCTCGCCGCCTGCTTCATCGACTCGCTGGCCACGATGAACGTGCCGTGTATCGGCTACGGCATCCGCTACGAGTACGGCATCTTCCGCCAGACGTTCGTGGACGGACGCCAGGTCGAGCAGCCCGACACGTGGCTGTCGCTCGGCTCGCCGTGGGAGTTCCCGCACCCCGAGTCGGCGGTGCAGGTCGACTTCGCCGGCCACACCGAGACCTACGACGACCACGGCGTGACGCGCAGCCGGTGGATCCCGGAGTGGAACGTGCTCGGCGTCCCCTACAACTACATGGTCCCCGGGTACCTGAACGGCCGCGTGAACACGCTGCGGCTCTGGTCGGCCCAGGCGACCAAGGCGTTCGACCTGCAGATCTTCAACGCCGGCGACTACGCGTCGGCCGTCCGGGCGCAGACGTTCGCGGAGAACATCAGCAAGGTGCTCTACCCCGAGGACTCGACGCCCCAGGGCAAGGAGCTCCGCCTGCAGCAGCAGTACTTCTTCGTGGCGTGCTCGCTGCGCGACTTCATCAACGAGCTCGACCCCGACTTCGACCTGCACAAGCTGCCCGAGCGCATCATCTACCAGTTGAACGACACGCATCCCGTGATCGCCGTCCCGGAGCTCATGCGCATCCTGGTCGACGAGAAGAAGTGGGAGTGGGATGAGGCGTGGGAGGTCACGAAGCAGTGCTTCGCGTACACCTGCCACACGCTGCTGCCCGAGGCGCTCGAGGTGTGGCCGGTGAGCCTCCTCGGACGCCTGCTGCCGCGGCACCTCGAGATCATCTACCGCATCAACGATGAGTTCCTCGCCGAGGTGCGCGAGGCGTTCCCGGGCGACGAGTTGCGCGCGCGACGGATGTCGATCATCGCCGAGTACCCCGAGCGCGGCGTCCGGATGGCGTACCTCGCCACGATCGCCGGCACGAAGGTGAACGGCGTCGCGGCCCTGCACAGCCAGCTGCTGCGCGACAAGGTGCTGCCCGACTTCTCGGAGATGTGGCCCGACAAGTTCACGAACGTGACGAACGGCATCACGCCGCGGCGGTTCATCCGGATGGCGAACCCGAAGCTGTCGGAGCTCGTCACCGACGCGATCGGCAGCGGCTGGGTCACCGACCTGGAGCGGCTGCAGGAGCTCGAGCCCTACGCCGACGACGAGGACTTCCGCGAGGGGTTCCGCAAGGCGAAGGCGTGGAACAAGGAACGCCTCGCCAACCTGCTGGTGCAGCGCGACGGCATTTCGCTGCCGCCGGGGCACCTCGTGGACGTCATGGTGAAGCGCCTCCACGAGTACAAGCGGCAGTCGCTCAAGATCATGCACGTGATCTCGCTGTACGAGCAGGTGCTGTCGGGCAAGATCACGGCCTCCGACATCACGCCGCGCACCGTCGTGTTCGGCGCGAAGGCGGCCCCCGGCTACAAGATGGCGAAAGACACGATCTACCTGATCAACGCCGTCGCCAAGACCGTGAACGCCGACCCCCGGCTCGAGGGACGCCTCACCGTCGCCTTCCCGGCGAACTACAACGTCACCCTGGCCGAGAAGCTGATCCCGGCGGCCGACCTGTCCGAGCAGATCTCGCTGGCGGGCATGGAGGCGTCCGGCACGGGCAACATGAAGTTCGCGCTGAACGGCGCCCTGACGATCGGGACCGACGACGGCGCGAACGTCGAGATCCGCGAGCTCGTCGGTGACGAGAACTTCTTCCTGTTCGGCATGCGGGAGCCCGAGGTGGCCGCGCTGGCGGCGTCCGGGTACAACCCCGGCTCGCTGTACGCGAACAACCCGCAGCTCAAGGCGACGATCGACCTGATCGCGTCGGGGGTGTTCTCGTCCGACCCGCACGCGTTCGACGGCATCGTCGGCAACCTGCTGCACCAGGACCGGTTCATGGTCTTCGCCGACTTCGACTCCTACATGGCCGAGCAGGCGGAGGTCGAGCGCGCGTACGCCGACGAGGATCGCTGGACGCGCTCCGCGATTCTCAACGTCGCCCGGTGTGGGTTCTTCAGCTCCGACCGCGCCATGCGGGACTACCTGAAGCGCATCTGGCACACCGGCCCCCTCCTGTGACCGTTCGCGGGGGACGCCCGCCCCGTGGGCGTTTCTACCTGACGTTCTCCACACCCTGAGGGGGACTTCGTCACACGGCCCTCCCGGACCCACGTCCGGGAGGGCCGTGGCGTCCTCCGGGGTCGGCGTCCCTGCCTGGCACTGGCATGGGCAGGCTGCCGCCGCTCGGCTCACCCACAATGGGGGGATGAATCCGGACGCAGCAGACAGCAGCGGGGCCGAGCGCCCCGTCGCCGAGGTGCGGTCCTCCTCGGGTCGGGCGCTCACACCCGGCCGTCCGGTCGGGCGTCCGCCCCAGACTCGCCAGCCGCAGGCGTCCCAGCCAGACCACGG
>NZ_JBDHZL010000114.1:0-8346 GCF_039811905.1 Nigerium sp.
ACAGTGGTGAGCTGAGCACGAGCGGAGTGCACGGGCCCCACGGGCGGGGATCCCGCCCGCGAGACGAGTATCTTTCGCGCGGCGCGGCCCGGCGAAAGAACGAGATGAAGCACGCAGCGAAGTACAGCGGGATCCCGGCCGTCATCAACGGCAACGGCGCCGTCGCCCACGTGATGACCCACGTGTGCGGCGGGGTCATCGGGTACCCCATCACCCCGTCCACCGAGATCGCCGAGTTGTTCGAGGCCGCCCGTTCCGCGGGCGGCGTCAACGTCTACGGCAGGCACCCCTTCTTCTTCGAGCCGGAGGGGGAGCATTCGGCCCAGTCCGGGGCGCTGGGCGCCGCGCTGACCGGCGGCCAGTTCGTGTCGAACGCGTCCAGCTCGCAGGGCATCCTCTACGCGATGGAGTCCCACTTCGTCACCGTCGGCAAGAAGGTGGGCGGGTTCGTGCTGCAGGCCGCGGCGCGCGTCGTCAGCAAGCACTCGCTGAACGTCATGGCGGGCCACGACGACGTCTACGCCCTCCTGCCGTCCGGCTACACGGTGCTCTTCGGCGCCAACCCGCAGGAGGCCGCCGACCTCGCCGCGATCTCCTACCGCACGTCCGCGCTCAGCCTCATCCCCGTCGCCAACGCGATGGACGGCTTCTCCACGAGCCACATGATGTCCGAGGCCCTGCTGCCCGAGCCCGACCTCCTGCGCGAGTACCTGGGCGACCCCGCCGGACGCATCCCGTGCCCGACCCTCGCCCAAGAGCTGGTCTTCGGGGCGAAGGGCCGCGTCGCGCAGCTCAACGCGTGGCTCGATCGCCACTCCGGACGCCTCGACGCCGCCCACGCGGCCGCCCTCCGCGACTACCTCGACGTCCACGCGGACGCCGTCGAGCGCGACCACGACGCCGCGCTCGCGGCGGCGTCCCTGCGCTGGATCCCCGATGATCTGCGCGGCGCGTGGACGCGGCAGTGGAAGCACGCCTTCGAGAAGGGGACGCGGCAGCTCGTGCCCGCCTTCGTCGACCCGAACAACCCCGGCATGACGGGTCCGGTGCAGAACCAGCCCGACTTCCAGGCCGGCGCGGTCGACCACCGGACCCACTTCGCGTCCGCCGTGCCCGACCTCGTCCGGCGCGCGATGGACGAGTACGCCGACCTCTCCGGCCGCCAGTACCACCCGATCATGACCTACGACACCGAGGACGCCGACGTCGTCATGGTCGCGCTCGGGTCGGTCACCGACGACGTCCGGGCGGTGCTGCCGTACCTGCGCGCGCAGGGCATCAAGGCGGGCCTGGTCAGCGTGAAGATGCTGCAGCCGTTCCCCGAGGCCGACATCGTCGCCGCCCTCGACGGCAAGAAGTCGGTGCTGGTGCTGGAGCGCTCCGACCAGATGGCCCTCACCCAACTCGTCACCTCGGCCCTCTACAAGGGCCAGGACAACATCGAGAAGGTCCGCCACGCCGGCATCCCGGCGATGACCCATCCGGTGCCCGACCTGTCCAGCGCGATCTTCGGCCTGGGCGGGCACGACCTCCAGCCGCGGCACCTGGTCGCGGCGTTCAAGGCGATGGACGCCCAGTCGGTCCCGCCGCTGATCTACCTGGGCTCGCAGTTCTTCGACCCCGACCCGAGCCCCGAGCTCAAGCCCCTCCAGGACCGCCTCCGCGCCGCCTACCCCGAGACCGCCGCGATGGCCCTCGAGACCGAGGAGAACCCGCAGCTGCTCCCCGAGCAGGCGCTGCGCATCCGCTTCCACTCGGTGGGCGGCTACGGCACGATCGCGACGGGCAAGCTGCTCACCGACATCCTCGCCGGCGTGCTCGACATGTACAGCAAGTCGGCGCCCAAGTACGGCTCGGAGAAGTCGGGCGCGGCGACGAACTACTTCATCACCCTGAGCCCGAAGCCGGTGCTCACCACGAACGCCGAACTCGAAGACGTCGAGGTCGTCATCAGCCCCGACCACAAGGCGTTCGCCCACGCGAACCCGCTGAAGGGCCTCGTGGAGGGGGGCACGTTCCTGCTGCAGAGCAGCCTGGCCCCGGCCGAGGTCTGGCGCGACCTGCCGAGCTCGGTCCGCCGGACGATCCGGGCCAAGCGCATCCGCTTCTTCGTGTTGGACGCCTTCGCCGTCGCCAAGGAGCACGCCCCCGACCCCAACCTGCAGACGCGCATGATGGGCATCGCGTTCATCGGCGCCGTCGCGGCGCACGTCGACCGGGTGGCCGCCGGGGCGTCCCGCGAGGAGATCATGGACAAGGTCCGCGTCCAGATCACGAAGAAGTTCGGCTCCAAGGGCGAGACGGTGGTGGACGCCAACATGGCGGTCGTCCACGACGGCGCCGAGGCCGCCGTGGCCGTCGACTACGACAGCGCCGAGCTGGCGTCCCTCAGCGACCTCGCGGGCCCGCTGCCCCTGCGCACCGTCGCGCTCTCGGCGCAGATGGCCGAGTGCGGCGCCCACTGCGCCAGCGCCGGCGGCCTGTTCGACTACAGCTACTACGACACGATGACCGGCAAGCCGTTCCGCGACGGCACGATCGCCGAGGCGCCCGTGCTGCCCGGCACCGGGCTGTTCGTGCCCCCCGGAACGGCCGCCGGCAAGGACAAGGGCCTGTTCCGCCGCACGGTGCCCGACTTCCAGCCCGACCTGTGCACCGGCTGCATGGAGTGCGCGCTCGTCTGCCCCGACGCCGCCATCCCGAATCAGGCCTTCGAGATCGACGAGCTGCTCCGCACGTCCGTCCGGGTCGCGGGGCTCGCCGAGCCCGAGCGCACCCGCGCGCTGGACGCCGTCGGCGTCCTGACCGCCGAGGTGCGGTCGCTGTATCGCGGGTCCAAGAAGGACGCCCGGACGTTCGCCGACCTGGTCGCGGAGGCGTCCTCGCGGGTCGTCGAGCCGGACGCCCAGCCGGCCGTCGCGAAGCTGGTCGCGACGCTGGCGTCCTACCCGGTCGCGCGCACGCGCGCGTTCTTCGACGCGCTGGAGAAGCAGCAGGCGGGGTCCGGCGGGCTGTTCGCCGCCACGATCGACCCGTGGAAATGCACCGGGTGTCTCGAGTGCGTCGACATCTGCGGCCCGCACGCCCTCGTCGCGCGCGAGCAGGACGCCGCGATGATGACCACGCTGGAGGACCGCTTCGAGTTCCTCACCGAGCTGCCCAACACGCCCGAGCGGTTCCACGAGGCGGCGACCGGGCCGGGCGGCGACCTCAAGCGCATGCTGCTCGACCGCAAGAACTACTACGCGACCACCGGCGGCCACGGCGGCTGCCGGGGCTGCGGCGAGGTGACCGCGATCCGGCTGGTCGTGGCGTCCAGCCACGCGCTCGGCGCCCAGCGGCAGCAGCGGCGGCGCGCCGAACTGGAGCGCCTCATCGCCGCGCTGCACGCCAAGTCGGACGCCCTCGGCGCCCCCGACGAGGGCCGCCGCTCGCGCATCGCCGACGAGATCGAGGGGCTGGAAGAGCAGCTCTACCTGCTGGAGGGCGGGCCGACCGGCCAGGGGCCGGCGAGCACGGTCATCGCCAACGCGACCGGCTGCTCGTCGGTCTACGCCTCGACGATGCCCTACAACCCCTACAACGACCCCTGGGTGAACAGCCTGTTCCAGGACGCGCAACCCCTGGCCAAGGGCCTCTTCGAGGGCATCGCCGCGCAGACGGTCGACGCGGTGCGCACGCTGCGCCGCGCGCGGGCCGACCTCGCGGACGCCTACGACCCGGCCGTCGCGGGGCCCGCGCTGGAGCGGCTCGGCTGGGAGCAGTTCACGCACGAGGAGCGGGAGCTGCTGCCGACGTTCCTGACGATCGGCGGCGACGGGGCGTCCTACGACATCGGGTTCGGCGCGCTCAGCCGCGTGCTGACGTCGAGCACGCCCATCAAGGTCCTCGTCCTGAACACGGGGGTGTACTCCAATACGGGCGGGCAGGCGTCCACGTCGTCGTTCACAGGGCAGGACTCCGACCTCGCCCGCGCCGGCGCCGCCCACGCGGGCAAGATCGAGGCGCGCAAGGAGCTGGGGCTGCTCGCCAGCTTCCACCCGGACGTCTTCGTGGTCTCCACCGCGACCGCGTTCCAGGCGCACTTCCTGAAGAACACCGCCGAGCTGATCGCCTACGGCGACGGGCCGGCCCTCATGGACGTCTACACCCCCTGCCAGGGCGAGCAGGGCATCGCCGACGAGCAGGCGGCCAGCCGCGGACGCCTCGCGGTCCGCAGCCGGATGAGCCCGCTGTTCGTCCACGACCCGCGCCGCGGGCCCGACGTCTCCGACCGGTTCAGCCTCGACGGCAACCCCGACGTCACGAAGACGTGGGCGACGCACAAGCTCGAACACGTGGGCGCCGACGGCTCGCTAGCGGTGCTCTCGGTGCCCCTGACGCCGGCCGACTTCGCGATCGGTGAGGCGCGGTTCCGCAAGCAGTTCCGGCCGCTGCGTCCGGCCGAGGAGGCGGCAGGCGTCCCGATCGACGAGTTCGTCGAGCTGCCCGCCGAGGAGCGGGAGGGCAAGCTGCCGTTCGTCCACTCCACGGACGCCGACCTGCGACTGGTGCGGGTGGTCTGCTCGCCGCTCATCGTCGCGCTGGTCGAGCAGCGCCGCGACCACTGGAACCTGCTGCGGTACCTCGCCGGCCAGACGCTGGACGCCGCGGCCGCCGAGAGCGCGGCGGCGCTCGCCGCGCTCCGGGCCGAGGTCGAGACCGCGACCCAGGCGCGCGAGACGTCCCTCGACGACATCGCCCGCGCGATGGCGGAGCTCGCCGCGACGGCCGCACCGGCGGCGTCCGGGGTGGATCTGGGGGCGCTCGGGCTGGGAGGCCCGGCGGCGGCCCCCGTGAGCGTCCCGGCGGCGAGCGGGGGCTGCCGGGAGGCGTCCCCCCCCCTGAGCGCCCCGCGCGCGGCGGAGGCGGCGCTGGGCGGGGAGCCCGCGGTCGTCTCCCTCCTCGAGGACGACCGGACGCTCTGCAGCGACTGCAAGACCTGCTACCAGGAGATGCCGGAGCTCTTCGAGTCGGTGCTCGTCGTCGAGGGCGGGGCGACCCGCCACGTGGCCCGGATGATCCCGGGGGCGCTCGAGAAGCTGGAGCTGACCCGCGAGACCCGGGCGCGCATCAAGAAGGTCATCGACAACTGCGACAGCGAGATCATCCGATGAGCGTCGAGACGCGCCCCACGGCGCTGCAGCAGTACCTGGCCGCACAGGCGTCCCTGGACGCCTCGCGCGCGGCCGTCAGCGAGCTCGGCAAGTCGGACGCCGTGGCGACCTTCGAGGCGCAGCTCGCCGTGCTGCGCCGGCAGTTGGTGGCCGACCCGGGGCAGTTCCGGGAGCTGTTCATCCGCGACGGGATGGCCGCGCTGGCCGGGCAGTTCCGGTCGGGGGAGCTTGGCGCCGGGTTCACCCACCAGCTCTGGGAGACGCTGCTGCGCGACGACGACGCGAGCACCGTCCTGATGCGCTTCCTGTGGGATCTGCCGCTGCGCGGCAAGCGGACGTTCATCCGGGCCCTGGACGCCCACCTGCGCGACCGCTACCCGATGTTCGCCGGGCTCTCGGAGAACTGGCCGGCCGCGAGCAACATCGGGCCCTACATCCGGGAGCCGGAGGCGCGCAACCGCGACTTCGGGCTCGTGAACACCGGCTACCTCGGCTACCTGACGCAGGGGTACAGCCAGCGGGAGGTCGACCTGTTCGTGTGGTTGGAGGCGCTGCGCGACAAGCAGTGCGCCGACAGCCCGTGCGAGCTGGGCGAGCTGCTGGCGTCCGGGCAGCGGAAGGGCGGCTGCCCGGTGCAGATCCACATCCCGTCGCTGCTCGACCTGCTCGGTCAGGGCAAGTTCGCCGAGGCGCTCGCCCTGCTGGAGTCGTGCAACCCGCTGCCGAACGTGACCGGGCGCGTCTGCCCGCAAGAGCTGCAGTGCCAGGGCGTGTGCGCCCACCAGCAGCGTCCGATCGAGATCGGGCAGCTCGAGTGGTTCCTGCCGCAGCGCGAGAAGCGCGTGACTCCGGAGGAGATCGAGCGGCGCTACGGCGGGCATCCGGACCCGTGGCGGACCGCGACGAAGGCCCCCGTGGCGATCGTCGGCTCGGGCCCGTCGGGGCTGATCAACGCCTTCCTGCTGGCCGCGCAGGGGCACCCGGTGACGGTGTTCGAGGCGTTCCACGAGCTGGGCGGGGTGCTGCGCTACGGCATCCCGGAGTTCCGGCTGCCGAACGAGCTCATCGACGACGTGGTGCGCAAGATCCGGCTGCTGGGCGGCCGGTTCGTGACGAACTTCGTCGTCGGCAAGACCGCGACCCTCGACGATCTGCGGGCCGCCGGGTTCGCGCAGGTCTTCGTGGGGACGGGCGCGGGGCTGCCGCAGTTCATGAACGTGCCGGGCGAGCACCTGGTGAACGTGATGAGCGCGAACGAGTTCCTCACCAGGGTGAACCTGATGCGTGGCCTCTCGGACGAGTACGAGACGCCCCTGCCCGAGGTGGGCGGCAAGCGGGTGCTGGTCGTGGGCGGCGGCAACACCGCGATGGACGCCGCCCGCACCGCCTACCGGTTGGGCGGCGACGTCACGATCGTCTACCGCCGCACCCAGGACGCCATGCCCTGCCGCGTTGAGGAACTCCACCACGCGCTCGAGGAGGGCGTCCGGCTGCGCACGCTGCGCGCCCCGGCCGAGTTCGCCGGCGACGACCGGACGCACGCCGTCCGTGCGGCCGTGCTCGACGTCATGGAGCTCGGCGACCCGGACGCCTCCGGGCGGCGGGCGCCGCGCCCGACGGGCGAGCGGGAGACCGTGCCCGCGGACCTCGTCATCATGGCGCTCGGCAACGCGTCGAACCCGATCATCCGCGACAGCCAGCGCGACCTGCGGGTCAGCAGGCGGGGCGCGATCGAGGTCGGCGAGGGCACCCAGCGGACGTCCCTGGACGGCGTCTACTCCGGCGGGGACGCCGCCCGCGGCGGCTCGACCGCCATCCGGGCGGCGGGCGACGGGCAGGCCGCCGCGCGCGAGATCGGGGCGCTGGCGTCCCTGTCGGCCGACGAGGTGCGCGCCCGGGTGGCGCGCGCGAGGAGGTTCACGGCCGAGGCGTCCGCCCCGGCCCGGATCGTCGCGAAGACGCCGCTCGCGCCCGGCATCGTCGAGTTCGAGGTGTACGCGCCGCTGATCGCGAGGGCCGCGCGGGCCGGCCAGTTCGTGCGGGTGCTGGGCTGGCCGGACGGCGAGCTGATCCCGCTGACGCTCGCCGACTGGGACGCCCACGCCGGCACGATCACCCTGGTCATCCAGGGGATGGGCACCTCGACGCGCAAGATGAACGCCCTCGGCGTCGGCGACGTCTTCGCCGGCATCGCCGGGCCGCTCGGGCTGCCGAGCGAGCTGCACGACTACGACGCGGCGTCCGAGACGGTCGTGTTCACCGCAGGCGGCGTCGGGCTACCGCCGGTGTTCCCGATCGCGCGGGAGCACCTGCGCCGGGGGAACCACGTGACGCTGATCGTCGGGTTCCGCAGCGTGGATCTGCTCTTCTGGAACGGCGAGGCCGCGCGGCTGGCGTCCCTGCAGCGGGAGTTCGACGGGCGCGTGGAGCTGGTGTTCACCTCCGACGACGGCAGCTTCGGTATCCCGGGGATGGTCACCGGACCGCTGCGGCAGATGCTGGACGCCGACCGCGCCCGCGCGGCCGGCGGTGCGCCCGCAGGGCGCCGCGTCGCGGAGGTCGTCACGATCGGCCCGCCCCGGATGATGGAGGCCGTGTGCGCCCTCACCAGGGAGTACGGGACGCCGACCGTCGCGAGCCTGAACTCGATCATGGTCGACGCGACCGGCATGTGCGGGGCCTGCATGGTGCCGGTGACCGAGGGCGGACGCCTCGTGCGCAAGCACGCCTGCATCGACGGCCCCGAGTTGGACGGCCACTCCATCGACTGGGACAAGTTCCTGCCCCGGTTCGCCCAGTACCGCGCCCAGGAGCGTGCGTCCCTGGAGCGCGCCGGCCTGGCCTGAGAGCCCGGGCACGCCCCGGGGTCCGGGAGGGCACCGCCTTCGCCCAGCGAAGTTCGTCGGTCGGGGATAGCCTTCGTTCATGGACGTTGACCGGACGAAGTACGAGGTGCTGCCCGGCGCGCACGGCGGTCGGGTCCGCCTGTTCGCGCGCGGGCGCGAGGTGATCAGGATCCCGCGGGTGAACCGCGGGGCTGCGTTCACGTTGGAGCAGCGCGAGGCGCTCGGCCTGAAGGGGCAGCTCCCGACGGGGGTGACGCCGCTGGAGTTGCAGTTGAGCAGGGTGTACGAGCAGTTCCGGGCGCGGCGGACGAACTTCGACAAGTTCATCCACCTCTCCGCGCTGC
>NZ_JBDHZL010000115.1:0-8248 GCF_039811905.1 Nigerium sp.
TGATCCAAGACGGGACGCCCGCGCAGCTGCTGCCGCCGGACTACTGGACCGAGAAGCTCGGCGACGCCGGCCTCCTCCGGCCGGGGACGCTGCTGATGAGCGGCACGATCCCCATGATCCCGGGCGTGAACCAGTTCGCGGACGCCTGGCGCGTCGAGCTCACGGACGCCGCCGGTCACGTGAGCCGCGTGGCGTACACCGTGGAGGTGCTGCCCGAGCCCTGGGAGTGACGCTGGTCCCGGCACTCCCAGGAAAAGCCGGACGCCTCCGCCCCGCCGGGCGGGGGCGTCCGGGCGGTTGGTGGCCGGCCTGACCCAGGGAGTGGGCGGACAGGGCCGCTCAGTTCGCCGCGGCGATCACCTTGTCGTAGAGCACCTGGAACCGCTCCATGCGGCGGTGGTAGTACCCGGACCGGTCGGGCACGGGCGTGAACGTGGCGCCGCGGTCGACCTCGGCGCGCTCCACCCCGGGCGCGAGGGTCTCCAGCGCCATCAGCGCGGTCCCGTGCATGGTGGAGCGCTTGATGGTGATCGGCGTGACGGGCGCGCCGGAGGCGTCCGCCACGATCTGCAGCAGCCCGGGGAGGCTGTTGCTGACGCGCCCGGTGCCGAGAATCTCGCGGGGGCGTCCGGTGACCTGGGTGAGGTCGCGCAGGATGCGCTGGTAGGAGAAGGCGACCCCCTCGATCGTGCCGCGGTACAGCTCCAGCGGCGTCGTCGCCGCGGTCACCCGGTGGAACACCGCGCGCGCCTGCCCCACCCAGCCGGTGGAGCGCTCGCCGGTGAACCACGGCAGCACGATCGGCACGGCGGGCAGCGGCGGGCCCATCAGGGTGGCCTCGACGACGGCCCGCTCCGGCAGCTTGAGCGTGGACTCCAGCCACGTCACCGCCCGCCCCACGTCGTTCAGCGCGCCGCCGAGGATGGAGCGCGTCCGGTCGATGCGGTTGCACCACAGCCCGCGGGGCAGGTTGTCCACGTCGCCCTCGACCAGCACCCGCATCGCGCCCGACGTCGCGGCGCTGAGCACGACCTGGCTCGAATCCTTCGAGCCGGCCCCGATGGACTGGCTGTGCCCGTCCGAGATGGGCGCGAACCAGACGGCGTCCGCGAGGTCGGGCCAGCGCTCGCCCACGGACGCCCGCGGCGTCAGCGGGTCGTCGGGCGGGGCGATCGGCGAGAGCTGCTCCAGCTGGACGCCGACGAGCGCGCAGAGCTCGGCGTCCCAGCGGCCCCGGCGGCGGTTGAGCATGCCGGTCCAGGCCGCGGTCGACGTGCCGGCGGCCGTGCGTCCGATGAGGCGCAGCCACGCGTACTCGCCGAGGGACATCCAGCGGCGGACGCGTCCGAAGGTGTCGGGGTCGGTCTGCTGCAGCCACAGGAACCGCGGCGGCAGGTAGCCGGTGTGCTGGCGAGTGCCGGTGCGCTGTTGCGTGTCGTCCTCGTCGAGGATGCTGCGCAGGTAGTTCACCTGCGGCGCGCAGCGGCTGTCGGCGTACGTGTAACAAGGGGTGATGGCGCGCCCGTCGGCGTCCACGCCGACCAGCGACGACGCGAACGTGTCGATCGCGACCCCCGCGATGGGCGCGCCGACGGCGTCCGTGCAGAAGTTGATGCACCGGCGGATCTCGTCGGCGACCTGGTCGGGATCGATCGTCGACGTCCCGTCGTTGAGCGTCGTGAACGCGTGCTGCACCTTCGTCTTGGAGTTGCGCAGCGGCAGCCCGCGCACGTCGTACACGCCGGCGCGCGTGCCGGTGCTGCCGACGTCGATCGCGAGCACGAGCGGGTTCTGCGCGTCAGCGCGTCGGGTCGTGAACATGGGTCCTCCTTCAGCCGGACGCCGTCCGCTCACGCTAGCCGCGGGGCCGGGGCGGGACCAGCGGCGGGGGCGGCTCACCGAGGCGAGGAGCGGGTAGATTCGGCCCATGCCCGACCGACGCGAGGACGCCGCCCGCCTCCAGCAGCTCGCCGACGCGGCGCGCCGGGCCGAGGCCGCGGAGGCGCAGCGCCTGATCGACGCGTTCGTCGAGGCCGCCCGCGAGCGTGGTCTCGCGCCCGAGCCGCTGCGGGCGACGCTGTACGGCGGGGCGTCCGTGCGCACCGACAAGGTCGGCTGGTACCTGAACAGCAGCCGCAGCGTCGCGATCGGGTACGACGGCTCCTACTACCAGTTGGTCGTCGGGGGCGGGGTGCGGGAGCGGCTGCGAGGCGTCCGGCTGGAGGCGTCGGAGCCGTCCCTGGTGATCGGACGCGGCGCCCGCGACGGGGAATCGGGTGACCTGGCGGAGTTCCTCGCCCGGGTGCTCGACCGTCCGGCCCCTTAAATGCACCGAGAGGCTGCGGAACACCCTCCGGCAGCCTCCCAGGCCACGCTCAGATTAAAGGAACCTCAACATTCCCAGCAATGGGTCTCATCTGACCGACCACCCCGAAGGGTGGTATACATGGAAGTTGACGCATGTGACCATCCGGGTCCGCGAGAGGATCACGCGTTTCGGGGCCTCGAAACGACGAAGCTGAGCGTCGCCTTCTTTTTGCGACAGCATTATCTAAATGCCGTGCAACGAAGACCGCGGAACAGTGCACGTTTGTGCGAGGCGCGAGGTTGAGTTTTCCCCGCAGCGAGGGCGGTCCGGCCTCGGAGCGGCGACTCCTCGCGGTGCCCTCGCCCGCACCGCTGGGCCCGCCACCTCTCCTGGCACCCCGCTCCTCGCCCCGGCGACCCGCCCCCGCCGCTGGCCCTCTCGCCCCGGGCACCTCGTGAGGCCCCCTCGCCCGCACCTCTCGGCCAGCACCTCGCCCCCTGCGAAGCTCTGCGCACTCGATCCGGGGCGCATCAGTGAGAACACCGTTATGGGGAATCCATTGCGCAGCCGTTTGCAGAACCTTCGGCTCGGGGGTCCCCGGGCGCGCAATTCGCCGCCCGGGTTGGGGGCGGCGCCTCGCGACTGGGGTGGGCACGCCCCTGATCGCGTCTGCCAGCGCGTTGGGACGCCGCCCGACCCGACGCGAACCACTGCGCAACGGATGGCGCATAACACCGTTCTCGCTATCGTCGCCGGATCCGGTGCGCACTCGTTTGCAGGGGAGACGCGCAAGTGCCCCGGAAGTGTCACGAGCAGGTGAGGCGGACGCGTAATCCCCCCGCAGCGGGACGCCCCCGGGACGCCCTCAGCGGCTCACGACACCGGTCTCATAGGCGAACAGCACGAGCCCCACGCGGTCGCGGCAGCGGAGTTTGGCGAGGAGGCGTCCGATGTGGGTTTTCACGGTGCCCTCGGCCATGTAGAGCGTCCCCGCGATTTCGGAGTTCGTCGCCCCCAACGCGATCTGCTCGAGCACCTCGCGCTCGCGTTCGGTGAGCTGCGCGAGCCGCGGGTCGGGGCCGGTGGGGGAGGGCTGCAGGGTCGGCAGCACGTGGTCGAGCAGGCGGCGCGTGGTCGAGGGGGCCATCACGGCGTCCCCGGCCGCGACGTTCCGGATGGCGTTCAGCAGGTCCTCGGGGCGGGCGTCCTTGAGCAGGAAGCCGCTCGCGCCGGCCTTGAGGGCGGCGAACGCGTACTCGTCCAGGTCGAACGTCGTGAGCACGAGCACCTTCGTGCCCAGCCCGGCGCGCACGATGCGGCGGGTGGCCTCGACGCCGTCCATCACCGGCATCCGGACGTCCATGAGCACGACGTCGCACGGGTGCTCGGTCAGCGCCCGGACGGCCGCCGCCCCCTCGGACGCCTCCCCGACGACCGCCAGGTCGTCCTCGGCCTCGATGAGCATGCGGAACCCGCTCCGGACGAGCGCCTGGTCGTCGGCGAGGAACACGCGGATCATCGGGGGTCTCCTGTCTCGGGGGGCTCGGCGAGCCGTTCGTAGGGCGTCCGAACCGGGATGCGCGCGTACACGCGGAAACCCGGCCCATCGTCGCGTGGCCCGGCGGTGATCGTGCCACCCATCGAGGTCACGCGCTCCTGCATGCCGCGGATGCCGTTGCCCCCACCCTCGGTCGGGTCGGGGACGCCGTGCCCGTTGTCGACGACCTCCACCGACACCTGGCTGGGGGAGTACGTCAGAATCACGGACGCCTCCGCGCCGGCCCCCGCGTGCTTGAGGAAGTTGGTGAGCCCCTCCTGGACGATCCGGTACACGGTGACCTCCAGTGCGGGGCTCGTGCCGACGGGCTCGCCGTAGACCTCCAGGCGCGCATGCTCGGACGCCCGCGTCACCAGGTCGGGGATGTCGCGCAGGCTGGGCGCCGGGGCGAAATCGGCGCGGGCGTCCGGGCCGCCGCGCAGGACGCCGACGATGCGGCGCATCTCGTACAGCGACTCGCGCCCGGTCTCGGCGATCGTGGTGAGCGCCTGCTCGGCGACCTCGGGCTTCTTGCGCGCTAGCGCCTTGCCGCCCTCGGCCTGCACGATCATCACCGACAGCGAGTGGGCGACGATGTCGTGCAGCTCGCGAGCGATCGTGGCGCGCTGGGCGGCCTCGTCGATGCGGGTCTGCTGCTCGTGCGCGTAGGCCCGCCGCGCATAGCGCTCCTCGGCGGCGGCGAGCTGCGCCTCGCGGGCGATCGCGGTCTCGCGGACGCGGCGTCCGGCGGCGTACGGCGTCAGGACGGCCGCCGCACACATCAGAAAGAACGCGATGAGCAGCAGCCCGTTGTAGACGGGCAGCCACGACGTCGCGACCCACTTCACCGGCCCGAGCACCGCCCCGACCAGCCCGAGGACGACGACCGAGCGCGCGGGCAGGCCCGGAACCCAGCGGGCGACCACGTAGGCGAGGATCGGCACCACGACCACGGACCCCGTCGGCCCCGGCAACGTCATCAACTGCAGCAGGCAGCCCATCCCGCAGCCGATCATCGCGAGCAGCGGCGAGTGCCGGCGGACGACCAGCGGCAGGAACGTCATCCCGGCCAGCAGGCGCGACGACGGCTCGATGTAGCCCAGCAGCACCGGTGTGAACAGCGCGCCGAGCAGGGCGAGGACCAGCGTCGACCCGGCGTCGATCATCCAGTCGCGCTGGGTCGCGCCGGCCGGGAACCAGACCTCGGAGCGCATCGCGCTCAGGATACGTGCGCGCGCCCGGTCCGGCATCGGACTGCGGTGCGGGCTGCGGGGTCCGTCCTGCGACCCGCGGCCGAGATCGGACGCGTCCGGGCGTCAGGGGGTCGTCATGGGCATGGGGTGGGCGCCGTGGTCCATGCCGGGCATCGCGGGCATCGGCTGCGCGGACGCGGTGGCCGACCAGCCGAGCACGCTCGGGTCGAGCATGCCGAGGATCATGGCGACGTGCGCGACCACCAGGAAGACGCCGACGAAGATGGCGTGCCACTTGCGCGCCTCCCGGACGCCGCGTCCGACGTAGCCCAGCTCGGTCAGCGTGATCGCCATGAGCGGCAGGGCGCTGAGCGCGTACGCCCCGACCGCGATGACGTCGGCCGGGCCGCGCCACCCCCCGGACGCCGTCAGCGGCAGGACTGCGTTCTTCAGCAGGTGCGCGAGGATGCCGAGCATGATGGGCCCGACCACGAGGCCGGCGGCGCGGCTGATGCCGTGCACCCAGGCGGGGGCCTTCCGCTGGAAGAGGATCGCCAGCTCGGTGATCGCGAGCGTCTCGGCAAGAATCACCGGGACGGCCATGAACAGCAACAGATTCCACGGCTGATTGGCCGACAGGAGCCCCATGTAGTGGGTCATCGGCATCCCGCCGCCGCCGGCGTCCGCGGCCAGGTTGGGGCCGCCGAGGCCGAACGCGAGGGCGAGGGCCGACGCGATCGCGACCGCGAAGGTGACGGCGGGCCTCCGCTGCAGGGAATCCGTCTCGGGACGCTCGATCTGGACGTCCGCCACGGTCGTCGACATGGGTGAACCTTTCGTCGTGGGCCAAGTCGTGGGCACGGCCTCGCGCTGGTACGCGCAACAGGCGCGTGCAGCAGGCGCGTGCAAACGAAGCCATCGTGAGGGCGCGGGATCACGGTCCGCCGGTCGGAACCGTCAAGATTCGGTCAAGCCGTCGCCAACCTGCCCCATTCAGGACGCCGCCGGCAGCGTCAGCGTGAACGTCGCCCCCGTCCCCGGTCCGGCGCTGGACGCCGTCAGCTCGCCTCCGTGCGCCCGGACGATCGCCCGGCTGATCGTGAGCCCCACCCCGCTGCCGCCGTGGCCCCGGTCGCGCGCGGTGTCGGCGCGGTAGAAGCGCTCGAACACGTGCGCGAGGGCGTCCGGCTCGATGCCCGCCCCGTCGTCGGCGACGGCGAACCGGACGCCGGCGGCGTCCAACCGCGCGCTGATCTCGACGCGTCCGCCGGCCGGGGTGTGGCGGAGCGCGTTCGACAGCAGGTTGGCCAGCACCTGGGCGATGCGGTCGGGGTCGGCGTCCACGAAGGGCAGCTCGTCGGACGCCCGGGCCACCAGCCGCACGCCCGCCCTCTCGAACCCGGGCAGGGCGGCG
This sequence comes from Nigerium sp., assembly GCF_039811905.1. Taxonomy (NCBI): domain Bacteria; kingdom Bacillati; phylum Actinomycetota; class Actinomycetes; order Propionibacteriales; family Propionibacteriaceae; genus Nigerium; species Nigerium sp. The sequence goes on from NZ_JBDHZL010000115.1 coordinate 6,453, forward strand.
GCGCGCGCCTGCCCGAGGATCTCCACCGGCGAGAGGGACGCGCGCCGCAGCGTGAGGCGTCCCTCTTCGGCGGCCGAGACGTCCCGCACGTCGCTAACGAGGCGCCCGATCCGGGACGACTGTGTCCGCAGCGCCGCGAGCGTCGGTTCGTCGGCGACGAGCACCCCGTCTTCCAGCCCCTCGAGGACGGCGTCCAGCGAAGCCAGCGGCGTGCGCAGCTCGTGGGCGAGGTCGGTGAGCATGCGCCGGCGGGTCGCCTCGGTGGCGCTGATCGTCTCGGCGAGCTCGTTCACGGACGCCACCAGCGCGGCGAGCTCGCGCCCGGCCCGCGGGTCGGTGAGGCGGATGTCGTAGCGGCCGCGCGCGATGCGGCGGGCGGCGGTGGTGAGGTCGTCGAGGGAGCGGCGGAGGCGTCCGGCGGAGAAGAGGCTCACGACCAGCGCGGCCAGGACGCCGAGCGCGAGCCCGGCGGCCAGCGTGATCCACGCCGAGGAGAGGAACGCCTGCTCGGCGTGCTGCGCCGCCGTGCGGGGGTCGTCGGTGCCGGCCATCATCATGTGCTCGTGGAACACCCCCGGCCCGACGAGCAGCGACACCGCGATCATGCTCGCGGTCATCGCCGCGACGACCGCCGCCTGACCCGCGAAGAACCGCGTGGACAACGTGCCGCGCGAGGCGCGGTGGGGTGCGGGGCCGGGCGCGGGCTCGCCGTTGCGCCCGCCGTCGGGGCGACGGTCGCTGGAGCGCCGGTCGTGGGATTGCCGGTCGGCAGATCGCGGGTCCGTGGAGCGCCGGTCGGGGGATCGCCGGCCCGTGGACGGACCGCCAGCCGGGCCGCTCATCGGCCCGTGCCCATGCGGTAGCCGACCCCCCGGACGGTCTGGACGAACCGCGGCTGCCCCGCATCGTCGCCGAGTTTGCGCCGCACGTGCGCCAGATGGACGTCGACCACGTGGTCGTCGCCGACCCAGTCGGGCCCCCAGACGTCGTCGATGAGCTGCCGGCGCGACAAGGCCAGACGCGGCCGGGACGCCAGCGCCGCGAGCAGGTCGAACTCCGTGCGCGTGAGGTCGACGGGCGCCCCCTCCAGGTGCACCTCGCGGGACCCGAGATCGAGGGTGAGGGCGCCGAAGACGAGCGGGGGGTCGGCGTCCCGCGGGCCGCGCGGCCGGCGCATCATCGCCTGGATGCGGGCCACCAACTCCCGGACGCTGAACGGCTTCGTCACGTAGTCGTCGGCCCCCACGGACAGCCCGACGAGGGTGTCGACCTCGTCGGCGCGCGCCGTGGCCATCACGATGTAGCAGTCGGAGAACGTGCGCACCTGCCGGCACAGCTCCACCCCGTCGAGGCCCGGGAGCCCGAGGTCGAGCACGATCACGTCGGGATCGGTCTCGCGCGCCAGCCGGAGCCCGGTCGGGCCGTCGGCGGCCAAGCGCGTCGCGAAGCCCGCGCGCTCGAGGTACTGGGCGATCATGCCGGCCAACACCTCCTCGTCGTCGATGACGAGCACCAGGGGTTCGCGCGCGGCAGCCATGGGCGACATTGTGCCCAAGCCCTCCGACAAAACCTTTTCCCGCACGAGTGTGTTGTCAAAAGCGTCCGCGTCATGGTTTCATGGGAAACAGCACAGACGTGCTATCAAGAGTTCGACGCCCACGAACGGGGGACCCATGACCCAGCCGCCCGCCGGACGCCCGGCCCGCGAGAACGAGCTCATCGACGGTCAGCCGGCGTCCGCGTCCGATCCGGCGGGTGCGCACGAGCCGGCGGGTGCGTACGAGCCGGCGGGTGCG
>NZ_JBDHZL010000116.1:0-8235 GCF_039811905.1 Nigerium sp.
CGCCTGGGGCGCCGCGTCCGTTCCCGTCGGGAAGCCGAAGTTCTGCTGGTGAACCATCGCCAAGTCCACCCCGCTCGAGGCGAAGAAGTACATGCCCCGCATGGGTTCCCACAGGTCGCGCAGGCGGTCGGCACGCTCGCTGGGGGGAGCACCCACCACGCGACGCATGCCCGTCGCGGAGTCCATCACCGTGATCGTCATGACGGCGACGGTAGACATTGACGCTGCGACAAGGTCAACTCGGACTCAGGGCACCCGCTACCCGGGGGCCGGCGGCTCGCTCGGCCGACGGTTCGCCCGCGTCGACCCGATGCTCGCCACGATGACGCACCCCATCGCGAGCAGCTCGATCGGGCGCAGGACCTCGCCGAGCACGACGAGCCCCGCGAGCGCGGCGGCGGCCGGCTCCAGGCTCATCAGGATGCCGAAGACGCCGGTCGGCAGTGTGCGGAGGGCCACCATCTCCAGGCCGTACGGGATCACCGACGACAGCAGCCCCACCGCCGCGCCCTTGGCCCACAGCGTCGGGTCGGCGAGCGGCCCCAGCCCGGCCCCCTGCGCGGCGGACGCGACGATCGGCGTCCAGACGAAGGGCGCGAGCCCGATCGCACCCACCCACGAGCCCAGGGTGACGCCCGTGACGCCCTCCCAGTGCCGGCCCGTCGGGCCGGCCAGCAGGATGTAGCAGGCCCACAGCGAGCCGGCGAGCAGGGCGAACCCGACGCCGACCCAGTCGAGGCTGCCCGGGCTCGCGCCCAGCAGGGCGACCCCCAGGCCCGCGAGGCCCACCCAGATCAGGTCGCGCGCCCGGCGCGATCCCGCAACGGCGACGCCCAGGGGGCCCAGGAACTCGATGGTGACGGCCATCCCGAGCGGGATGCGTTGCATCGCGAGGTAGATCGCGATGTTCATCCCCGAGAGCGCGACCCCGTAGGCGAGTGCGGGACGCCACTCGGCGGCCCGGCGTCCCCTCAATCGGGGAGGCGCGACGAGCGTCAGGATGACCGCGGCCGCGGTCAGTCGCAGCCACGAGATGACCCACGGGGACGCCAGCGCGAACAAGTCCTTCGCGAACGCCGCGCCGGCCTGCACCGAGGTGATCGAGGCGATCACCAAGAACACCGGGGAGACCCGGGGACGCGCGAGCGACATGGGCGTTCGACTCTCTGACAGGGCATCTTCGACCCCGTCCTTATAGCACGGGTCGAGGAAAACCCAAGATCCGGGCCACGATTTCTCGTTTGCTCTGGCGCGGGGTTAACGAAGGGTTCAAGATTGTGGCGACCGGCCCCGGCGTAGCGGCGGCGGCTCCAACGAAGCGGCCGGACGAAGAGAGGATTCAATGCAGACAGACACCATTCTTGAGGTGGAGCGGCAGTTCCCGTACCCGCGCCCCGTCATCTTCCGGGCCTTCACCGAGCCGAAGGCCCTGGCGCAGTGGTTCGCGCCCACGGGCTGGCACGTCATCCCCGAGTCGGTGGAACTCGACCCGCAGCTCGGTGGCCGCCTGCGCCACACGAAGGTCCGTGACGACGACCCCGACGCCCACTGGGTCGTCGACGGCGTCTACACCGAGGTCTTCTACCCCGACGTGCTCGTCACGCGGCAGCGCATCACCGGCGTGAAGGGCATCGATGCCTCGCGTCCGGTCGAGTTGCGCGTCGAGTTCACCAAGCTCGGTCGTAACGAGAACCTGACCCTGGTGCGCATCATCCAGGGCCCCTACACGAAGGACGCCGCGCTCGACTACAGCGACGGTTGGGAGAGCATCCTCGATCACCTCGAGGCGTACCTCCAGGCGAGCCACAGGGAGGACCAGGCATGAGCGATCCGGCAACCACGCCCTCGGCCAGCAAGTCGTCGACGCGCATCCGGCACAAGCCGCTGATGACGATGCCCCAGATTCTCCTGATGAACCTGGGCTTCTTCGGCATCCAGTATTCGTTCGGCATGCAGCAGACGGCGATCAACCCGATCTACACGATGCTCGGCGCCTCGCACGACGAGCTGCCCCTGCTGAACATGGCGGGCCCGATCACCGGCCTGCTCATCCAGCCGCTGATCGGCGCGATGTCCGACCGCACGTGGGTCGACAAGGGCTTCTTCCGCGGCCGGCGGCGTCCGTTCTTCCTGGTCGGCGCGCTCGGCTGCGCGGTCTGCCTGTTCCTGTTCCCGTTCGTGTGGGCCGTGTGGATGGCCGTCCTGCTGCTGTGGCTGCTGGACGCCTCGAACAACACGGCCATGGAGCCCTACCGCGCGTTCATCGCCGACAAGCTGCCCCCGTCGCAGCTCGGCAAGGGCTTCCTCGCCCAGTCGTTCTTCACCGGCCTCGGCATCACGCTGGCGAACCTCTCCCTGACGTTCTTCCAGATGCTCTTCGGCCTCGGCGAGGGCGTCGGCCTCCCGCACTGGGTCTACGGCGCGTTCTTCGTCGGCTCCGTCGCCTCGATCGCGACCATCCTGGTCTCCGTCATCTCGACGCCCGAGCTCGAGCCCACGAAGGAGGAGATCGCCGCGCTGCGCGCCAAGAAGGGCGGCCCGCGCGAGTTCTTCGGTGAGATCAAGGACGCGATCATCGACATGCCGGTCCAGATGCGCAAGCTGGCCCTGGTGTACTTCTTCCAGTGGTACGCGATGAACGTGTACTGGCAGTACGTCTCCCTGTCGGTGTCGCAGTCTCTGTACGGCTCGACGACCGGTGAGGCGTACGAACGAGCGGTGGCCAACACGGGCACGATCAACGCGGTCTACAACATCGTGACGTTCAGCGTGGCGTTCGCGCTCGTCGCGGCGGCCCGCAGGCTGGGCGCCAAGTGGGTGCACGCGCTGTGCCTCTGGTGCGCCACGGTCGGCCTGTTCTTCCTGCCGCTCGCTCCGACGTTGCCCCTGAAGTGGCTCGCGATCGTCGGCCTGGGCATCGCGTGGGCGTCCATCATGGGCGTGCCGTACATCATGATCGTGCGCATGGTGCCCTCCAGCCGCTACGGCGTCTACATGGGCATCGTCAACATGATGATCGTCATCCCGCAGCTCATCCAGACGCTGACCTTCGGCAGCGTGTACAAGAACCTGCTGGGTGACAACCCGAACAACGCCATGTGGTTCGCCGGGGCCTTCCTGGCGATCGCCGGCCTTGTCATGCTGTGGATCAAGGAGCCCCCGACGGTGCGCGACGTCGACGAGGTCGGAGACCCGGCCGTCGTCGGCGGAAGCCACTGACCGATCACCTTCGATGCACCCCCGGGGAGCGTAAGCTCCCCGGGGGTGTCCCCCGTTCTCAGAAAGGAACACTCACGTCATGACGGCCGACGTCACCTCCCCGATCATCACCGATCCGCGGGAGTCCGCCACTTTCGATCTGCGCCTCGACCGCTACGGGGCCGACATCCTCAAGAGCCTGACGGCCGTCTACGGCGACCGTGCTCCCGACCTGTTCGAGCGCATGAAGTCGCACCTCGCGGAGGCGTTCGCGAACCGAGGCCCGCTGCTGAAGCGCCTCGACGAGGCCCGCCTCCTCGCGCCCGACTGGCTGCAGACCCCCGACATGATCGGCTACGTCACGTACGCCGACCGGTTCAACGGCACGCTCAACGGCCTGGGCGAGAAGCTCGACTACCTGTCGGGCCTCGGGGTGAAGTACCTGCACCTCATGCCGGCGCTGAAGCCGCGCGAGGGGGAGAGCGACGGCGGCTACGCCGTGCAGAACTACCGCGAGATCCGCCCCGACCTCGGCACGATGGACGACCTCGCCCGCCTCACCGGGAGCCTGCGCGAGCGGGGCATCTCCCTGGTGATGGACCTCGTGCTCAACCACGTCGCGCAGGAGCACGAGTGGGCCGAGAGGGCCCGCGCCGGCGAGCGGAAGTACCGCGACTACTTCTACATCTACCCCGACCGGACGATCCCCGACCAGTACGAGGAGGCGCTGCCCGAGGTCTTCCCCGACTTCGCGCCCGGCAACTTCACCTGGGACGACGACATCAACGGCTGGGTGTGGACGACCTTCAACTCCTACCAGTGGGACGTCAACTGGACGAACCCCGACGTCTTCCTCGAGTACCTCGACATCATCTGCTTCCTCGCGAACCAGGGCGTCGAGGTCATCCGGCTGGACGCCATCGCGTTCATCTGGAAGCGCATGGGCACCTCGTCGCAGAACCAGCCCGAGGTGCACCACCTCACCGAGGCGCTGCGCGGCGCCCTGCGCATCGTCGCGCCGGCCGTCGCGTTCAAGGCCGAGGCGATCGTCGGGCCGAGCGACCTCATCTACTACCTGGGCGTCGGCTCCCACTACGGCAAGGTCTCCGACATGGCCTACCACAACGGGCTGATGGTCCAGTTGTGGAGCGCGCTGGCGTCCCGGGACACCCGGCTCACCGAGGTCGCCCTGTCGGCCTTCCGCGCGAAGCCCACGTCGACGACGTGGGGCACGTACGCGCGCTGCCACGACGACATCGGTTGGGCCATCAGCGATGAGGACGCCGCCGACGCGCAACTCGACGGCTACTCCCACCGCGTGTTCCTGTCGGACTTCTACTCCGGCGAGTACCCCGGCTCGTTCGCGAAGGGGCTCGTGTTCCAGTTCAACCCCGTGACGAACGACCGCCGGATCAGCGGCACGTTCGCGTCCCTCACCGGGCTCGAGCAGGCGCTCGAACTTGGGGACGGCAACCGGGTCGACGACGCCATCGACCGCATCCTGCTGCTGCACGCGGTCATGTTCGGGTTCGGCGGCGTCCCGCTGCTGTACATGGGCGACGAGCTGGGCATGCTGAACGACTACGGCTACGCCGACGACCCCGACCACGCGTCCGACAACCGGTGGGCGCACCGGCCGAAGATGGATTGGGATCTCGTCCAGCAGGCCGCCGACGACCCGTCGAGCCCCGCCGGACGGATCTCGGCGCGGCTGCGGCACCTCATCGAGGTCCGCAAGCACACGCCGCACCTGCACGCGTCCATCGAGAGTCACGTCGTGCCGAGCCCCGACTCGCGCCTGCTGCTGCTGCACCGCTCGCACCCCGAGGGCGAGATGATGCAGATCTACAACTTCAGCGAGCACCCCGTGAACCTCGACTGCAGCGCGCTCAGGTTCACGCTCGGCAGCGAGGCCAAGGAGCTGATCTCGGGCTACGACTACGACCTCAGCCCCTGGACCCTCACCGTCCAGCCTTACCAGGCCCTCTGGCTCCTCGAGAAGGTCGTCCCGCCGACGATGCACCCGTAGGTTTCTACCTGACGTTCTCCACCCTCTGGGGTGGAGAACGTCACACACCCCGGGGTGCGATCGCGGTTCCTGGCTATGCCCGTGGCGCCACCGGAGGAGGGGCTACTGGGTGTACGGAATCCTCTCCCACGACAGGACGCCTCCCGCGCCGGGCCGGTTCACGGTCACTTTCAGCCAGTCGGTGTTCTGCTTGTCGCCGTCCACCGTGATGCGCGTCAGGCTGCTCGCCCCCCGGACGCCGTAGAACCCGAGCCACGCCGACCCCTCCGCGAGCGGGTGATCGACGTTGAACACGTGGCTGTCGCCGTCGAAGAGGTACGACTCCCCGCGGAAGCGATTCGACTCGTCGATCAGCGTCTGCACCAGCGGCCTGAACGCGGACATGTCGTTCCACGTCGGGTTCCAGGTGGGGTCGAACATGTCCGCCTGAAGCAGGATCACCACCGCCCGGTCGTGCCGGCGGGCGGCGTCCGCGTAGGCGCGCTTGACCTGGGCGATCGCGGCGCCCATGCGCCGCGCCTGGTCGGCGAACTGCTCCTGGGTGGGCTCGGTCTTGCCGATGCCGGTCCACGGCTTGAGGTCGTCGTTGCTCCCGACGACATGGATCGTCGCGAACGTGACCCGCTGCCGTCGCAGCTCCACGTTCTCGGGGACGCCGCGGTAGGCCTGCGAGCGCACGCGCGTCGGGTGCTGCCCGAGCGTCGTCCCGGGGCGCGCGAAGAACGTCGAGCGGATGGCGTCCAGTCGTTCCAGCGGCTCATACGAGCCGTTGTTGGTCCGGTGGCAATCGGTCCACTCGTTGTCGCCGGGCGTGTAGATCAGCGGCGTCCGGACGCGATCGAACTGTCCCTTGATCATCGCGAAGTACGAGTCGTCGCAGCGCGTCGAGCCGTTCTTGATGTCGCCGACGTGGAAGGTGAGCTGGACGTCCGAGGCGTTGATCTGGTCGATCCAGCGCGGGAACGCCGCGATCTGCTGGTCACCGTAGGGCGCGTCGCCGATGACGGCGAAGCTGTAGTGTCCGGGCTTGTCGCGGTGATGATCGGACGCGGCCGGCGCGGCCTGGGCGGTCGCCGGCGCGCAGACGGAAGCGGCGGAAAGGGACACGGCCGTGAGGGTGGCCGCGGCGAGGTGACGAAGGCGCATGAGGGGCTCCTGTGCGGTGAGCGGGGGTTGTGTGAGCGGATGCTGCGCACAGCTTCGACCCGGTGGATGAAAACCGGGTGACCACCGCCTGACAAGGCGACGAACAAGTGAGCGGCGGTGGCGCGGGCGGCGATCGGAGCCCGGGGCGCCGGGCCTCCGAGCCCCGCGGCCCACGGGCCGCACCGGGGGCGTCCGAGAAACTCAGCTCTCGGACGCCGGCGGCGGCACGTACGGGGCCCCGTGGATGCCCGCGGCGCGCAGCGCCTGGACGGAGCGTTCCAGGATGTCCCGCTGGACGCCCCACTGCTGGTTGGGCGCGCACTTGGCGAAGATCTGGATGGTCATCGCGCCGGCCGATACCTGCCCCAGGCCGGCGACGACGGGCTCGTCGAGCAGGACGTTCTCCCACTCGGGGTCGGCGAAGACCTCCTTCATCACGCCACGCAGGACGCCCATCGCCTTCTCGGCGTCCTCGTTGAGCGCGATCGGGACGTTCACCGTCCCGGTCGAGTAGCCCTGCGACTGGTTGCCGAGCTTGGTGATCTCGCCGTTGCGGATGTACCACACCTGCCCGTTCGGGTCGCGGAGCCGGGTGATGCGCAGGCCGACGTCCTCGACCGTACCGGTGACGTCGCCGCCGATCGCGACCAGGTCGCCGACGCCGTACTGGTCCTCCAGGAGCATGAAGAGCCCGGACAGATAGTCCTTCACCAGGGATTGCGCGCCGAACGCGAGCGCCGCGCCGCCGATGCCCGCGGACGTCAGCAGCGGCGCGAGCGGGAAGCCGAGCACCGAGAGCACCGACAGCACCGTGATCACCAGGACGACCACCGCGACGACCGACCGCATCACCGAGCCCACCGTCCGGATGCGCGCCTCGTGCCGCGTGGACGCCAGCCCCGTCGCGTGCGCGAGGATGCGTTCGGCGCGCGTCCCCTGGTCGGCGTTGCGCTCGGCGGTCTGCCGCACCGACGTGTCGACGGCGTACTTGATCGCGCGATTGGCCGCCCACCGCACGAGCAGCATCAGCAGGATGGTGCCGGCGATGAGGATGGGGGTGTCGGGCCAGTCCCAGGTGATCAGGGGGATCATGGCCCTCATTCTGCCAACCCCTGGGCGCGCGACCGCGGTGGGACGCCGCGGGCGTCCGCTGGTGGGGTGCAGGGACGCCGGGGCTCGGTCGGGAGAGCCCCGCGCGTGCGTCAGTCGGACGCCACGAGTTCGGGCAGCACGTGCTCGATCGGGTCGCGCAGGACGGCGTCCGCGAGCTCGTCGTACGGCGTCGGCTGGCCGTTCACGATGATGAGCCGCGCCCCGTGCCCGACGGCGTAGGGCACGAGCCCCGCGACCGGGAACACGGTCAGCGTCGTGCCGATCGCGAGCATCAGGTCGGCCTGCTCGGCGAGCGAGAAGGACGCCTCCAGTACGTCGCGGTTGAGTTGCTCCTCGAACAGGATCACCGTCGCCCGGACGATCCCCCCGCACGTCGGGCAGCGCGGGTCCTCCTCGCCGGCGTAGACGCGTGCGACCATCTCGTCCATCGGCCCGGACGCCCCACATTCCTCGCAGCGCCACGTGCGGGCGCTGCCGTGCACCTCATGGACCAGCCCGGGCGTGGAGCCCGCGAGCTGGTGCAGGCCGTCGGTGTTCTGCGTGATGATGCCGGCGAGGCGTCCCTGGCGCTCGAGCGTGACGAGCGCGAGGTGCCCCGGATTCGGCTTGGCCGCCCAGAAGTCGGGGTGCGCGCGAGCCTTCCACGCCTTCTTCCGGACGTCCTCGTCGCCCAGATACCACGACAGGGTCGAGATGCGCTCGGCGTCCGGATCGGACGTCCAGCGGCCCTGGGGGCCGCGGAAATCGGG
>NZ_JBDHZL010000117.1:0-8005 GCF_039811905.1 Nigerium sp.
CAGTCCCAGTCGCAGAGCCAGTCCCAGACGCAGGCTCCTCCGAAGCCGCAGTCGCCGCCCGACCACTACGCGCCCCGGGCCTACGAGGTGCGCCACCGGACGACGTACACCTACGACCTCCCCTGCGAGGCCGCCTACGAGCGGGGCATGATGAGCCCGCGCGAGACGCCGTCGCAGACGCTGCGGTCGGCGTCCCTCAGCGTGACGCCCGAGCCGGACGCCTTCACCGAGCACCGCGACCACTTCGGCAACAACTCGGCCTACATCGAGGTGCGGACGCCGCACACCAAGCTCGAGCTGCTGAAGCGGTCGATCGTCGACGTGGCGTGGCCGCGTCCCGACCTCGATGAGCTCAATCAGTGGACCGTGGCCGACGCCATCCGGCTCGCCCGCACCGAGGCCGACCCGGTGGAGGCCGCCGACTTCCTGCTGCCGTCGCCGCTCGTCGAGGTGACCGACAAGGTCCACGAGTACGCGCTCTCGATGCTGCCGCCCAACCGCCCGTTCGGCGAGGCGGTCCTGGGCCTCACGATGGGCATCTACGACGACTTCAAGTACGACCAGAAGGCCACGACCGTCCGGACGACGCTCGACGAGCTGCTCGACATCCGCGGCGGCGTCTGCCAGGACTTCGCGCAGCTCGCCATCGGCTGCCTGCGCAGCCTCGGCCTCCCGGCGCGCTACGTGTCGGGCTACGTGGAGACGTACGCCCCGCCCGGGCAGGTGAAGCTCGAGGGTTCGGACGCCTCGCACGCCTGGGCGGCCGTCTGGACGCCTGCCGGCCGCTGGGTCGACCTCGACCCGACCAACAACCACCTCGTCGACAGCCGTTACGTGGTCACGGCGTGGGGCCGCGACTTCCGCGACGTCTCGCCGCTACGCGGCGTGATCTACACCGAGGCGAAGAAGTCCAGCCTGAAGGTCGGCGTCGACGTCATCCCGCTCGGGCTCGTGGAGCCGGTCAACACCTGACGCCGTTGGTTCTGCTTCCATAACGGAAGCAGAACGGACTCAGGCCAGCAGGTCCTGGTAGTCGGGGTGCCGGTCGATCCACTTGGCGACGTACGGGCAGGCCGGGTCCACCTTCAGCCCCTGCGACCGGACGTCGTCGAGCGCGAACTGCACCAACTCGCCGGCGAGCCCGCGGCCGCCGAACGCCGGGTCGACCTCGGTGTGGGGCATGGTCACGACGTCGCCGTCGACGCGGTAGATCGCGTGGCCCACCGTCTGCCCGTCGGTCTCGATCTCGTAGCGGTCCTGCTTCTTCGTCACATTCGCCATGCGAAGGCAACCAGCGATCGTCTCCCCCTATTCCGCTCCCGCGTCCGGTCGGAGCTTTTTCAACTAGGCTCCCGCCATGACCATCACCCGTCGGCACCTCTTGGCCCTCTCCGGGGGCATCGCCGCCACCGCAGCGCTCTCGGCCTGCGGCACCAACACCGGACGCACGTCCGCCTCCCCCACCGCTACGGGCGGCGGGGCGTCCGCGAAGCCGAACCTCTCGCAGTGGTACCACGCCTACGGAGAGGACGGCGTGCAGGACGCCGTGAAGACGTGGGCGTCCGAGTTCGACGGCGCGAACGTGACCGTGAACTGGGTGGCGTCCGACTACGAGAAAGGCGTGTCGACGGCCCTGCTGACCGACAACGCGCCCGACATCTTCGAGTACGCCAACGGCCCGACGCTCGACATGATCAAGGCCGGCCAGGCCGCCGACCTCACCGACGTGGTCGGCGACGCGAAAGACTCGTTCACCCCGCGCGTCATGGAGCGCCTCACCTACCAGGGCAAGATCTGGGCGGTGCCGCAGACGGTCGACATGCAACTGCTGTACTACCGGCCGTCGCTCCTCGCGAAGGCGCGGCTCCAGCCCCCCACGACGCTGGACGCCCTCGTCGCGGCCGCCAAGGCCCAGAAGACGAACGACATGGGCGGGTTCTTCGCCGGCAACGACGGCGGGCTCGGCGTCCTCGGCAGCCTGCTGATCTGGGGAGCGGGCCTGGAGCAGATCTCGGCCGACAAGAAGTCGGCCGGGTTCAACGACGCGCGGCTCTACGCCGCGGTCGGCACGTTCAAGTCGTTCTTCGACTCGGGGGCGCTGCTGAAGAGCGCCTCCACCGACTGGTCGGACGCCACCCCCTTCATCAACGGCGAGACCGCGATGCAGTGGGGTGGGCTGTGGGACCTGCCCAAGGTCAAGCAGGCGTTCGGCGACGACGTCGGCGTCCTGCCGTTCCCGTCGACCGGCAACGGCGGGCGTCCGGCGGTGCCGTTCGGCGCGTTCAGCTCCGTGGTGAACGCGCACGGCAAGAACGTGGAGACGGCCAAGCAGTTCGTCCAGTGGCTGTGGGTCGACTCCGAAGACAAGCAGGTCCAGTTCTCGAACGCGTTCGGCTGCCACATTCCGGCCAAGCCGAAGCTGTTCAGCGAGGCCGACAAGGTTGCGTCCGGTCAGGGGGCCCAGGCCGCGAAATTCGTCTCCGACCACGGCTTCGTCGACGATCTCTTCTGGACGCCGGCGGCGTCCCAGGCCTATTCGACGGCCCTGTCGAACGTCGTGAAGTCCGGGCGCGACGCCCGGACGGAGTTCACCGCAGCCGCCGACAAGGTCGCCGCCGAGCTCAAGCGCGTCAACGGCTAGGCGACCATGACGGCTCCCGTCGAGGTGCACGCCCGCCGGCGGGCACCGGCGACGAACGCCCAGAGCCGGCGCCGCTGGTTCTGGGTGTTCGTCACGCCGTTCCTCGCGGGGCTGGTCGTCTTCGTCTACGTGCCGATCGGGTGGAGCGCCTACCTATCGCTGTTCAACGCGCGCAACACCGTCACCCCGACCGACTTCGTCGGCCTCGGCAACTACGCCTATCTGCTCTCGGACCGGCTGTTCCTCGACAGCATGGCGACGTTCGTCGTCTTCGCGCTCATCATCGTGCCCCTGACCTTCGCCTGCTCGCTCGGCCTCGCCTTGCTGCTGCGCCGGATCGGCGTCCTGCAGGCGTTCTTCCGGTCGGCGTTCTTCATCCCGACCGCGTGCAGCTACGTCATCGCGGCGCTGGTGTGGCGGATGTCGTTCTTCAACGGCGCCCGCTTCGGCCTCGCGAACACGATGCTGCGGTCGGTGGGCCTGGATCCGGTGAACTGGCTCGGCGGCGAGAACCACTGGTACTGGTTCGTGCTCGTCACGCTGCGGCTGTGGCTGCAGGTGGGCTTCTACATGATCCTGTTCATCGCGGGGCTGAACGCCATCGATCCGCAGGTCTACGAGGCGGCGTCCCTCGACGGGGCGACGGGGTTCGGGGTGTTCCGCCACATCACGTTTCCCCTGCTCAGGCCCACGTCGGTGGCGGTGGCGACCCTGCTGCTCATCAACGCCTTCCAGGCGTTCGACGAGTTCTACAACACCCTGAACACCGTCCGCGGGTACCCGCCGTACGCGCGGCCGCCGCTGGTGTACCTGTACCTGATCAGCTTCGGGGACGGCAGCCAGGACCTGGGCATCGGCAGCGCCGGAACGCTGATCCTGACCGTCGTCATCCTCGCGTTCAGCCTGGCGCAGAACCGGCTGCTGTCGATCGGGGCCGACCGATGAGGACGCCTCCGGCCGTCCGCGTCGCGGCGTACGTCGCGGCGTCCGTCCTGGCCGTCCTGTTCCTGCTGCCGTTCTACGTGATCGTCCGGAACGCGTTCTCGACGCAGACCTGGATCACCGCGCCGCAGTGGCACTGGCTGCCGAACGCGCTCGACGGACGCACGCTGGCGGGCGTCCTGGGGAACGCGAACCTGGGCATCACCCAGTCGCTGCTGAACTCGGCGGTGGTGGCCGTCGCGCAGACCGCCGCGACCGTCGTCGTGTCGCTCATGGCCGGCTACGCGCTGGCCCGGACGTCCACGCGGGCCGCCCGCGTCATCCTCGGTCTGACGGTCTTTACGCTCATGGTGCCGACGGCGGTGACCTTCGTCCCGATGTTCGTGATGGCGTCCTCGCTGGGCTGGATCTCGACCTACCGGGGCCTGATCATCCCCGCGGTCTTCTCGGCGTTCGCGACGTACCTGTTCCGGCAAGGGTTCTTGGACTTCCCGGTCGAGCTGGAGGAGTCCGCCTACCTCGACGGGGCCAACGCGTGGACGACGCTGTGGCGGATCGTCGTCCCGAACAGCCTGGGCATGGTCGCCGCCGTCGGCACCATCACGTTCATCGGCGCCTGGAACGCCTTCCTGTGGCCGCTGCTCATCGCGCAGGACCCCGGCATGCGCACCGTCCAGGTCACCCTGAGCCAGTTCATGACCAGCCAGGGCGTCCGCTACCCGGAGATCTTTACCGGGGCGCTGGTCGCGATCGTCCCGGCGCTCGTCGTGTTCTTGTTCCTGCAGCGGTGGCTCGTGCAGGGCGTCACGCGATCCGGCCTGAAGTAGAGCCCAAGGTCGGACGCCGATTGTCAGACCCGTCGGGTAGGCATGGACCCATGACCCAGCCCCCAGCGCCCGGCCAGGCGCCCACCATCGAGGTGACGGATTTCCGCATGGCCTTCGGCGAGAAGGTCGTCGTCGACGACCTGACGTTCGAGGTCCGCCCCGGCGAGACGTTCGGCCTGCTCGGCTCGAACGGGTCGGGCAAGACCACCACCATCCGGGCGCTGCTCGGCATCTACCGGCCGACGGCCGGGCGGCTGCTGGTGCGCGGGCGTCCGTACGACCCCGCGACGTGCCGCGGCCTCGGCTACCTGCCCGAAGAGCGCGGGCTCTATCGCAAAGAGAAGGTGCTCGACGTCATGACGTACTTCGGCCAGCTCAAGGGCATGCCGCGGGCCGAGGCGTCCCAGTGGTCGCTGTACTACCTCGACCGCGTCGGCCTCGCCGACAAGGCCAAACAGCGCATCGAGCGGCTGTCGGGCGGCGAGCAGCAGAAGGTGCAGTTGGGCGTCACGGTGATGGACAACCCCGACCTGCTGATTCTCGACGAGCCGACGAAGGGCTTCGACCCGGTGAACCGGCGGCTGCTGATGGACGTGATCGAGGCCCACCGGGCCGGCGGCGCGACCGTCGTCATCATCACGCACCAGATGGAGGAGGTCGAACGGCTCTGCGACCGCGTCCTGCTGCTGAAGGACGGGCGGGCCGAGGCCTACGGCACCGTCCCCGAGGTGCAGGACGCCTACGGCGGCCGCACGATCCGGCTCGGCTTCGCGGGCGTCCTGCCCGAGGGCCCGTTCCGGGTGATCCGGCATGAGACGAACTACGCCGAACTCGAGTTGGACTCCTCGGCCGACCCCCAGGCCGTGCTGCGGCTGCTGCTGGACGCCGGGGTGGTCGTCCGGTCGTTCGACGCCTCCCGGCTGTCGATGGACGAGGTGTTCCTCCGCGTCTACGGCCACTCCTCCGACAAGGAGCTGTGACATGCACAACTTCACGAAGGTCATCGCGTTCGAGGTCCGGCGGACCCTGACGCGCCCCGCGTTCTGGGTGGCCACGCTGGCCGTCCCGCTGTTCATCGGCGTCCTGTCGGGCCTGATGACGCTGAGCACGAGCCAGGTCGCCTCCGGGTCCGGCGGCGGCACAGCCACGCGGTTCACCTACACGGACGCCTCCGGCCTCGTCTCGCCGTCCATCGCCGCCGAGCTCGGCGGCAGCCCCACCTCGGACGCCGCGGCCGCGCGGGCGGACGTCGTCGCCGGCCGCGCCGACCTACACATCGACTACCCGCGCGATCCGGCGTCCGAACCCGTCGCGCTGACGGCCCGCGACCGGGGCCTCACCGGCGGCGACGGCGATGCCGCGCTGGCCCGCCGGGTGTTGCAGAGCTCGGCGGCGTCCGCCGTGGGGGATCCGCGGCTCGCCGACGTGCTGAGGGGCCCGATCGTCACCGAGGTGCGCTCGTACGCCGACGGCCGGGAGGCGCCCGGCATCGGCTCCGCGATCCTGCCGGGCCTGTTCGCGGTCTTCTTCTACCTGGCCATCATGATGCTGGGCAGCCAGATGCTGAACATCACGGTGGAGGAGAAGGAGAACCGGGTCACCGAGATGATCCTCACCACGATCCGGCCGCTGACGCTCATCGTGGGCAAGATCGCCGCGCTGCTGGTCGTCGGCCTGGTGCAGGCGGCCGTCCTGACCGTGCCGATCGTGGTGGCCCTGGCCGTGCTCTCCGGCGGGGCGAGCGCGGGGTCCGTGCCGACGCTGAACGGGTCGCCGCTCGTCGTCGACCCCGGGCGCATCGGTGTCGCGTTCGCGCTGGCGATCCTGGGGTTCGCGATGTTCACCGGGCTGCTCGTCGCGATCGGCTCGATCATGCCGAACGCGAAGGAGGCGAGCGGGGCGTTCGGCCTGGTCATCGTCGTGTTGTTCCTCCCCCTGTACGCATTCGGCGTCCTGGTGTCCGACCCGCACGGGCCGGCCTCCCAGGCGCTCACCTTCTTCCCGCTGACCGCGCCGGTCGCCGCGCTCGTCCGCAACGCGGGCGGGCTGCTGGGCCCGGCGGAGGCCGCCGGGGCGATCGCGTCGATCTCGGTGGCCGCCGTCGTGTTCATGATGCTCGGCGTCCACCTGTTCCGCACCGGGTCGCTGAGCTACGACCAGCGGCTCCGGCTACGGGGCCTGTTCCGGCGGTCGCGCCGCGGG
This sequence comes from Nigerium sp., assembly GCF_039811905.1. Taxonomy (NCBI): domain Bacteria; kingdom Bacillati; phylum Actinomycetota; class Actinomycetes; order Propionibacteriales; family Propionibacteriaceae; genus Nigerium; species Nigerium sp. The sequence continues at coordinate 6,613 of NZ_JBDHZL010000117.1, forward strand.
CGTCCGGTGCCGGCGGGTTCGTATACTCCCCCGACCGGCTGAGTGCAGATCTTCTCTCCCTCCGAGATTGTGCCGGAGATCTTCTGGCCTTATCGCGACAGACGTAGTATTTGTATTGTCTAGACCCCACGAGAGGAGTGATCATGACCACCAAGCCGATGTCCGCGACCACGCGGAAGGCGATCGATCAGGTGGAACAGTACGGCGCCCACAACTACGCGCCGCTTCCGGTCGTGATCGCTCGGGCCGAGGGCGCTCGCGTCACCGACGTGGACGGCCGCACCTACATCGACTGCCTGGCCGCCTACTCGGCCGTGAACTTCGGGCACTCCAACCCGCGGCTGCTCGCGGCGGCCCGGCGGCAGCTCGATCGGGTGACCCTCACGTCGCGGGCGTTCTACTCCGAGCCGTTCGGGCCGTTCGTCGAGTCGCTCGCCGAGCTGTGCGGCAAGCAGATGGTGCTCCCCATGAACTCGGGCGTCGAGGCGGTCGAGGCCGGCATCAAGACCGCCCGCAAGTGGGGCTACGAGGTGAAGGGGGTGGCCGACGACGCGGCGAACATCGTCGTCATGGAGGGCAACTTCCACGGGCGCACGGTCACCGTCGTGTCGTTCAGCAACGACGAGGAGGCGCGGCGCAGCTATCAGCCGTTCACCTCGGGGTTCTACGACGTCCCGTTCGGCGATGTCGCGGCCCTGGAGGCCGCCATCGACGAGAACACCGTCGCCGTGCTGCTCGAACCCATCCAGGGCGAGGGCGGCGTCATCATCCCCCCCGAGGGCTATCTGCGGGCGGTCCGCGAGGTGTGCGATCGCCACGGCGTCCTGATGATGGCCGACGAGATCCAGTCGGGCCTCGGCCGCGCCGGGGAGACGTTCGCGTGCGACCGCGAGGGCGTCGTCCCCGACCTGTACCTGCTCGGCAAGGCGCTCGGCGGCGGCATCATGCCGGTCTCGGCCGTCGTGGCGGACGCCGACGTGCTCGGCGTCTTCAAGCCCGGTCAGCACGGGTCGACGTTCGGCGGCAACCCGCTCGCGTGCGCGATCGGCAGCGAGGTCGTCGACATCCTCAGCACCGGGGAGCCGCAGCAGGCGTCCCGGGAGTTGGGCGAGCGCCTGCTGGCGGGCCTGCGGCCCCTCGTGGGTCGCGGCCTGCTCACCGAGATCCGCGGCGCGGGCCTGTGGCTGGGCCTCGACGTGGCCCCGCACCTCGGCACCGCCCGCGACCTCTGCTACCGCCTCATGGCCAAGGGCGTCCTGGCCAAAGACACGCACGGGCGCACGATCCGCTTCGCTCCCCCGCTGGTGATCTCCGCCGACGACGTGGACGCCGTGATCGACGCGACCACCCAGGCGCTCGAGGAAGCCGAGCGGCAGGCCGCCTGAGGCGTCCG
>NZ_JBDHZL010000118.1:0-7902 GCF_039811905.1 Nigerium sp.
GGTCAGAACAGTCCGGTCAGAACAGTCCGGTCAGAGCACGTCGCCGGCGACGTAGTGGGCGCCGTCGGGGTGCTGCAACGCCAGCTCTTCCACCCGCGCGACCAGCGCGTCCACCTGGGACGCCGCCGAGCCGGTGAGTTCCAGCGGGTGCGCCACGGCGTCCTCGAGCGTCTGCTTCGAGACGCCGAGCCGCGGGTCGGCGGCGAGCCGGTCGAGCAGGTCGTTGTCCTTGCGGCCGGTGCGGCGCATGTCGAGCGCGACGGCCACCGCGTGCTCCTTGATCGCCTCGTGCGCCTGCTCGCGCCCCACCCCGTGCCGGACGGCCGCCATCAGCACCTTCGTCGTCGTCAGGAACGGCAGGTACCGCTGCAGCTCGGCCTCGATCACCGCCGGGAACGCCCCGAACTCGCCCAGCACGGTCAGGAACGTCTCGAAGAGCCCGTCGAGCGCGAAGAAGGCGTCCGGCAGCGCGACCCTCCGGACGACCGAGCACGACACGTCGCCCTCGTTCCACTGGTCGCCCGCCAGCTCGCCGACCATCGACGCGTACCCGCGCAGCACGACCGACAGGCCGTTCACGCGCTCGCAGCTTCGGGTGTTCATCTTGTGGGGCATCGCCGACGACCCGACCTGCCCCTCCTTGAACCCCTCGGTCACCAGCTCGGCGCCCGCCATCAGCCGGATCGACGTCGCCACGTTGCTCGGCGCCGCCGCCACCTGCACGAGCGCGGTCAGGGCGTCCACGTCGAGCGACCGCGGGTACACCTGCCCGGTCGAGGTGAGCACGCGGTCGAACCCCAGGTGGGACGCCACCCGCCGCTCCAGCTCGGCGAGCTTCGCGGCGTCCCCGCCGAGCAGGTCGAGCATGTCCTGCGCCGTGCCGACCGGGCCCTTGATGCCGCGCGCCGGGTAGCGGGCGATGAGGCCGTCGACGCGCTCGAAGGCGACCAGCAGCTCATCCGTCGCGGTCGCGAACCGCTTGCCGAGCGTCGTCATCTGGGCCGCGACGTTGTGCGAGCGGCCCGCGATCGGCTGGTCGCGATACTCGGACGCCAGCCGTGCGAGCGCCACGAGCACCGTGACGACCCGCTCGCGGACCAGCTTCAGCGACGTCAGCACCTGGTACTGCTCGACGTTCTCGGTGAGGTCGCGGCTCGTCATCCCCTTGTGGACGTGCTCGTGCCCGGCCAGGGCGTTGAACTCCTCGATGCGGGCCTTCACGTCGTGGCGCGTCACGCGCTCGCGGGCGGCGATGGAGGGCAGGTCGACCTGCTCCAGGACGCCGCGATAGTCGGCCAGCACCGCGTCGGGGTCGTCGCCGCCGAAGTCGACGCCGAGGTCGCGCTGGGCCTCGAGGACGGCCAGCCACAGCCGGCGTTCGGCGACGATCTTGTGCTCCGGACTCCAGATCTCCCGCATCGCGGGCGAGGCGTAGCGCGTGGCGAGCACGTTCGGGACGGTCATGACACTCCTGGTGGTCGGCGGCCCGGCCATTCTCCCACGGCTCACCCCAGGGGACGCCGCCGGCGAGACCGCGCGGAACGGACGCCGGAGCGCCGGGGCGCCGGGGCGCCGGGGCGCCGGGGCGGACCCGGCGTCCCGGCGGTCGTTCTCAGAGGTCCTGACGTTCGTAGATCCCGATCGAGACGACCAGGGACGCCGCGAAGGCCAGCAATCCCGCCCCGACGAGCACCAGGGCGCCGGTCGTCCCGGTCAGTGCCCCCACGAGGCCGGCGGAGAGGCCGCCGCCCAGCATGACCGAGCTCGTGATGAGGAGAATCCCCCCGAACCACACCAGGCTCGCCGCCCGAGGGCCCCACACCAGGGTCGCCGGCAGCATGACAGCGAGGGCGATCAGCACCGCCCCCAAGGTCGCGACCGCGCTCGCCCCGAGCCAGGTCATCGGCCTGCCGCGGGCGGCATCCGCCGCGGCCGTCACGAGCGACACGGCCAGCAGACCGGCCACGAGCGTCGCCGCCGTCACCGCGTAGTGGGCGACCACGACGGTGCGCCGCCGCAGCGGCAGCGTGCCGTAGAGCAGGTGGATGCGATCCGTGGGCGCGCGGACCAGGAGCGTCCCGACCATGACCGCGACCATCGCGGCCAGGGGCAGCGCCACGGCCGAGCCCACGAGCACGGACAACGCCCCGACGAGCGCGACGTACACGAGGATGGTGCGCCGCGCGGCGACGAGCGTCCACAGGTCGAGGCGGAGCATGGGGGCGAGTTCAGACATGGTGCGACTCCTTCGCGAGATGAACGAGGATGTCCTCGAGTGTGGGCTCCTCGGCGATCGCCCCGGACCCGAGGGCCACGGTGTCTTCCGTCGCCATCAGGCCCTCCCAGCCCACGCCGTGCTCACGCAGCCCGCGGACCAGGGGCCGCAGGGCGGCGTCCAGGCCCGACACGGGCCCGCGGACCATGCGGTAGCCGTCCACCAGGTCGTCGCGCGTGGTGGAGGCGACGATGCGGCCGTCGTCGATGATGGTCACGTAGTCGGCGATCTTGTCGAGGTCGGTCGTGATGTGCGTCGAGAAGAGGACCGCGTGCTCGGGATCGGTCATGAAGTCGGCGACGAGTTCGATCAGCTCGGAGCGCGCGAGCGGGTCGAGCCCGGACGTCGGCTCGTCGAGGATCAGCAGCTCCGCGCCGTGGCCCAGCGCCACGGCGAGTTGCAGCTTCATGCCCATGCCGCGCGAGAGTTCCTTCACCTTCTTGGACGCCTCGATGCCGGCCCAGGCGAGCAGCCCGGCGTAGCGGTCGGCGTCCCAGGCCGGGTAGAAGGGCGCGAGCGCGCGTCCGATCTGCGCGGCCGTCCAGTCGGGCACGTAAGCGGGCGCGTCGTGGACGACCCCGACCCGCGCTCGATCGATCAGCCGGACCGAGCCGGCGTCCGGACGCACGAGCCCGAGCGCGGTCTTGATGGTTGTCGTCTTGCCGGCGCCGTTCGCGCCGATGAGGCCCATGACGTAGCCGCGCGGCACGACGAGGTCGAGCGGGCCGAGGGTGAAGTCGTCGCGGTGTTTGGTGACTCCGCGCAGCTCGAGAGGATTCATGACTGCTCCTGTTCGATGACGGTGTCGAGCGCGGCGTGCAGCTCGGCGGGGGTGAGGTCCACGAGGCGAGCCTTGGCGACGGCGTCCGCGAAGTGCTCGCTCACCTCGAGCAGCACCCGCTCACGGACGAGTTCGGCGTTGCGCGGCAGGACGTAACTTCCCTTGCCGGGGACGTTCGTCACGAACCCCTCGGCCGCGAGATCGGAGTACGCGCGCGTCGTCGTGATCACGCTGACGCCCAGGTCGCGGGCCAACCCGCGAATGGACGGCAGCGCCTCCCCCTCCTCGGCGTCCCCGCGCAGGATGGCAGCCTTCAACTGCTCCTTGACTTGCTCGTAGATGGGGACGCCGGAGGTCTTCGAGAGCACGATGTCGACGCGCATGAGAACTCCTTACTGTCTATATACACCATAGACAGTAAGGACGCCGCCGCGCAAGATCCTCACTCAGGAGCGTCACCCCACCGGGCCAACCCGGCGAACCTGCTCGAATCGCGCCTGATCGGCGCGAGCCGCCTACAGCGCGGGCGTCGGGATCTCGCCGCGCCCGGCCTTCAGCGCGATGTCGCCGCGGTGAAAGAGCGTCGGGGCGTCCAGCTCGTCGACGGCCGCGTACGCGTCGCGCCTGGCCGCGGCCAGGTCGGACGCCTGCGCGACCACCCCCAGCACGCGCCCGCCGGACGCGACGAGCCCGCCGGCGGCGTCCAGCGACGTGCCGGCGTGGACGATGTGCACGTTGTCCTCGGAGCCGAACAGCCGCGGCCCCTCGATCGAGCCGCCCTTCGCCGGCGTCCCGGGGTAGCCCTCGGCGGCCAGCACGACGATGACCGCCGCGCCCGGCTTCCACGTCAGCTCCCCCACGTCGGCGAGCCGGCCCTCGGCCGCGGCGAGCAGTACCTCGCCGAGCGGCGAGTCGAGCATCGCGAGCACCGCCTGGGTCTCGGGGTCGCCGAAGCGGCAGTTGAACTCCACGACGCGCAGCCCCCGCGAGGTCAGCGCGAGCCCGGCGTACAGCAGGCCGGCGAACGGCGTGCCCCGGCGGGCCATCTCGTCCACGGTCGGCTGCACCACGCGGCTCATGATCGCCTCGACCAGCCCGGCGGGCGCCCACGGCAGCGGCGTGTACGCGCCCATGCCGCCCGTGTTGGGGCCCTCGTCGCCGTCGCCGACCCGCTTGAAGTCTTGGGCGGGCTGCAGCGGCAGCGCGGACGCCCCGTCCGTGATCGCGAACAGGCTCACCTCGGGCCCATCGAGGTATTCCTCGACCACATCCGGCAGGGACGCCTCCGCGTGCGCGATCGCCGCGACCCGCTCGGTGGTCACGATGACGCCCTTGCCGGCGGCCAGCCCGTCGGCCTTGACCACGTACGGCGGACCGAAGCGGTCGAGCGCCTCCCCCACCTCGTCGAGGGTCTCGCAGTAGACGGCCTCGGCCGTCGGGACGCCCGCCGCCCCCATGATGTCTTTCGCGAACTGCTTGGACCCCTCGATCCGCGCCGCCTCGGCCGACGGCCCGAAGCAGGGGATGCCGGCCGCGCGGACGGCGTCCGCGACGCCCGCGACGAGGGGCGCCTCGGGCCCCACGACGACGAGGCCGGCGCCCAGCGACCGGGCGAGCTCCGCCACCGCGGCCCCGTCGCCGGCGTCCACCGGGTGGTTCGTCGCAATCGCCGCCGTGCCGGGGTTGCCGGGCGCGACGTGCAGGGCGCCCACCCCGGGGTCGCGCGCCAGTGCCAAGGCGAGGGCGTGCTCGCGGCCACCGTTTCCAACGACGAGGACAGTCAGGTCTCCCACGATTCAGAGCCTATCCGTCGCAACCTCGGCGGCTGCTCCGTCGTCTCAGTAGCATCCGAAGAATCCGGCACCACCGGGGACCAGCCGACGGACCGGACGACCACAGGGGGAACCATGTCGAAGAAGATGCTGGCTGCTGCCGCCACCGCCGCGCTGACCGTGGGCGGCCTGGCGTTCGCCGGCGCGCCGGCCGCACACGCGGCGTCCGGCTGCGCCGCACAGACGGTCGGGTACGGATCACGGGGCGGCTGCGCGATGGCGGCCCAGGAGTGGCTGAAGGACCAGGGGTTCCTGACCGGCCGGTCCGACGGGAAGTTCGGCGTGGGCAGCGTCAACGCGACGCTCAACTACCAGCGCTCGCGCGGGCTCGCCGAGACCGGGACGTTCGACAAGGCCACCTGGTCGGCCATGCTGAACGGACGCCGCACGCTCGCCGCTCCGCGTCCGGCGGCCTGCCGGGCCAAGGGGGTCGTGCTGTGCGCCAACAAGGCCAAACGCACCCTCACCCTGCTGAAGGACGGCGTCGCCAAGAAGACGCTGAAGGTGCGCTTCGGCGGGTTCACCTACACCGACAACGGCAGCTACCGGATCTTCCAGACCGCCAAGGGCAGCTTCCGTGTCTACGGCAAGGACCCGAAGGCCTACTCGGCGCGCTGGAAGGCCTCCATGCCCTACTCGGTGAAGTTCGATCCGACCATGTACGTGCACTACTCCGCCGACTTCGCGAAGAAGGGCTACGCGGCCGCGAGCCACGGGTGCATCAACGTGCGCTCGAAGGCGGACGCCGCGTGGATCTACCGCAACACCCCGGTGGGCGCGAAGGTGGTCGTCTTCTGACGCTCACCCCGGGACGCCGCCCGCCGGGCGCCGGCCGGCCGCGGGGGGTGCGGCCGGCCGGACGCCCGCTCAGTCGAGCAGGTCGTGCACGGTGATCGTCTGGTCGCGGCCCGGCCCGACGCCGATGCCGGAGATGCGGCAGCCGATGAGCTCTTCGAGCCGCCGGACGTACGCCTGCGTGTTCGCCGGCAGCTCGTCGAAGGTGCGGCACTCCGAGATGTCTTCGGTCCAGCCGTCCATGAACTCGTACACGGGGACGGCGCGCACGAGGTCGCTCATGAGCACCGGGTACTTGTCGACGCGCTGGCCGTCGATGTCGTAGGCGACGCAGACCGGGATCTTCTCCCAGCCGGTCAGCACGTCGAGCTTCGTCAGGAAGATGTCGGTGACGCCGTTGAACGTCGACGCGACCTCTACCACCAGCGGGTCGAACCAGCCGCAGCGCCGCGGGCGTCCGGTCGTCGTGCCGAACTCGCCGCCGGCCTCGCGCAGGCGGTCGCCGTCGGCGTCCAGAAGCTCGGTCGGGAACGGACCCTCGCCCACGCGCGTCGTGTACGCCTTCGCGATGCCGATGATGCGGTCGATGCGCGTCGGCCCGACGCCGGTGCCGGTGCAGGCGCCGGCCGCGATCGGGTTCGACGACGTGACGAACGGGTACGTGCCGTGGTCGATGTCGAGGTGGTGCGCCTGGGCCCCCTCGAAGAGCACGAGCTTGCCCGCGTCGAGCGCCTCGTTGAGCTCGCGGCCGACGTCGCGGATCATCGGGCGCAGCCGGTCGGCGTAGCTCAGCAGGTGGTCGGCGACCTCGTTCGCGTCGATCGCGCGCTGGTTGTAGATCTTCACCAGCAGGTGGTTCTTCTGCTGCAGCGCCGCCTCGACCTTGTCGCGCAGCAGCGTCTCGTCGAGCAGGTCCTGCACGCGGATGCCCATGCGGTTGATCTTGTCGGCGTACGTGGGGCCGACGCCGCGGCCGGTCGTGCCGATCTTCCGCTTGCCCAGGAACCGCTCGGTCACCTTGTCGAGCGTGCGGTGATAGGGGGCGATGATGTGCGCGTTCGCCGACACGATGAGCCGCGACAGGTCGATGCCGCGGGCCGTCAGGTCTTCGATCTCGCCGAAGAGCACGTCGAGGTCGATGACGACCCCGTTGCCGATCACTGGGACGCCCGGGTTCAGCACCCCGGACGGCAGCAGGTGCATGGCGTACTTCTCGTCGTTCACGACGATGGTGTGCCCCGCGTTGTTGCCCCCCGAATAGCGGACGGTGTAGTCGGTGCGATCACCGAGCAGGTCGGTGCATTTGCCCTTCCCCTCGTCGCCCCACTGCGTTCCGATCACCACGATGCCCGGCATGGTCGTTCCTCACATACAAGCGGAAAGCCCGCGCAATCGCCGCGGGCTCTTACTGCGGCAGCCTAGCCGCGATCGGGCCAGCCGCACAGGGCTTCCCGCATGCGAGCATGGCGTACGCCTATCCTGGCCGCAGCGCCGTCGACCCGAAGGGAACCTCGCCATGCCGCACGGCAGCCTCGTCGACAAGACGGCGTCCTCGCTGCTGGACCGCGTGTTGGACGGCCGATTCCCGGCCGACCGCCCGCTCCCGTCGCAGGATCAGTTGGCGGACGCCCTCGGCGTCAGTCGCCTGACGGTGCGGGAGGCGGTGAAGTCGCTCACGCAGTCGGGCATCCTGCGCGTCGAGCACGGCAACGGCACCTTCGTGAACCCCACGGACCAGTGGACCGACATCGCCGCGATCTCCCGCAGCGCAGCCCTGGGCTCCGGGGCGCCGCGCGCGCTGCTCGAGGTGCGCCGGATGATCGAGCTCGGCGCAGCCGAGCTCTGCGCGACGAGGGCGGACGCCGGCGTCCTCGCTTCTTTGGACGCCCACCTCGAGGCGATGGACGCCGCGAACGCGGCCGGCGACGTGGCCGGGTTCGTCCGGCACGACATCGACTTCCACGACGCGATCCTGCGCGGCACGGGCAACCCGTTCGTGGCCGCGATCTACGACCCCCTGCGCAGCGCGCTCGAGCGCGGCCGGACGCAGACGTCGGCGTTCCCCGAGATTCGCGCCCACGCGCAGGAGCAGCACCGGTCGGTCCGGGCGGCGATCGCGAGCGGCGACCCCGGCCGGGCGCGCGCGGCGATGTCGGCCCACATGGACCAGACGCTCGCCGACCTCGAGGACCACGTGCGTCCCTGAGGGCGGGCGTCCC